>DAKQ01000068.1 GCA_002496635.1 Euryarchaeota archaeon UBA82
ATGAATTTATCGATGGATTATGAGAGACTTAATGATTTGATGAACAAAAGAGAATCAGAACTTCAAGGACGTGGAATTCTTATCGTTCTCTTCATTTGCATTGGCCTTCCTGGACTCATTGGATTCCTTGTTGGACTATTTACTCCTGGTTCTAAGGGTTTCCAAATTGATGGTTTTCTATCGACATTCAGCCTCTTCTTTGCTGTGGCAAGCGCAGTAGGAGTTGCTGTCTCTGGCCGAATGCTTGGCAGGATGCGAGATATCATGTGGTTTGTACCACTTTGGATGACGATGTCCATGTTCTTCTTTTTGGGAGCAACAAAAATGATCGGTGGATGAGGTGAAGGTATGTCAGAACAAATTTTAGAACAATATGGAAATGTAACAATCTACACAGAAGCGAACCATCCATCTCCTATCTATCATGTTGAAGGTTCAGTAGCACCTAACCCGCACGGCGACCTTGCAGTTCTTTTCGAGGACGATAATCTCGAAGAAGTGATGTACAACGGAGGAACTCAATGCGTGAAAGTTGCTCACAGGAAGCATGGCATGTGCCGAACAAACGTATGGATTAACGATGAGGCTGGAATGCAAATTGCGAAAAATATTGCAGGATTTACTAATGTACCACTCGGCGATGGCCCAGGAATGGTACCAATTTTCGACGGCCGTCTTCCAGATGGATCCCGTGTAAACGGAACAATCCCTCCAGTCTCACCCGATGGACCGACCCTCACAATCCGTAAATTCAAGGAAGATCCACTCACGATGATTGACCTTGTCAAATTCGGTACTGTAAATCCTAGGCTTGCTGCAATGATGTGGGTTTGGATTGAAGGCTTGGATAGTCGACCTGCAAACTTTGTCATAGCAGGAGGGACTGGTTCAGGTAAAACCACTACTCTGAATTGCCTTGGAATGTACATTCCATGGAGTCGAAGACTTCTTACTGTCGAGGATACGGCTGAATTGCAAGTTTATCACGACCACTGGCTGCGTATGGAAACAAGAAGAGAACGCCCAGATGGAACACCTGAAGTTGACATGAATGACTGTTTGAAATCAAGCCTACGTATGAGGCCTGACAGAATCATCGTTGGTGAAGTGCGTGGACCAGAATGTGCTACACTACTTACTGCAATGAATACTGGACACGATGGTTCCTTCGGAAGCCTTCACGCAAATACAGCTCAAGAAACAGTTACCAGAATGATCAATCCACCGATGAATGTACCTCCAATTATGCTCACAGGTCTTGACCTCATTATTATTCAAGCTCGACTGCACGTTAACGGAAAAACAGCCCGTAAGATTACAGAAGTAGCAGAAATTGCAGGAATGGAAGGTTCAAAACCACGTCTTAACACTATTTGGAAGTACAATGCTCAAACCGATGAAATCGAAGAAACTGGAATTCCGTCCAACCTCAGAGAAGTCATTTGTAGAGCAGCAGGTGTTACACCTGATGTTTTTGAAAAGCACGTAAATCAACGACAACAAATTATCGAAGATCTTGTTGCAAGAGGAATCTCTGACATCCAATCAGTTACAACTGTAGTACAGAATTTCTATGCTCAAAACAATCACTGATCATCTTGAAGTCTGAGTCTCGCTAGTAATGCATCGACTCGATCGATCTTTCCACGAACATGACCAACTCGTTCAGAGGCATCAGCAACAGAATCTGCAAGTTCAAATTCTGGCTCTTCAACCTCAACTTGTTGCGGCTTGAATGTAGCCGCTAAGGCTCTTAATTCTGCAACGATTGCATCGACTTGATCATCGCTGACGAGAATCCCTGGTGCTAAGCGAGGGATTTGATTTGGAGTCAAATATCCTAATTCGGTCCCAATGATTCCTGCACATGCAAGAACTCGAGGACGTAACTCGGCGGTATTTACAAGGTAACCCTTGGATTCTAAGAAACGAATAATCAAACTCTGCTGACCTTCTGAAAAATCACCTTCACTTGACTCGAGTACCGTCTCAACAAGTGATTCAAAGGAACCTAAATTCCTCTCAAGACGCTCGATTGTTCTACGACTTTGGTCAGGCAGATGGATTGCACCATGATAGAGAATTCTTAGTAGACGATTCTTTCTGGCTGCAGCGGGATCTTGTAACTCTTCAGCCTCACTGATTTCAAGATGTAAGTCAAATAAAGCATGGAGTCTGCCTGAAACAGCAGGACTCCTCAAATCTAAGCCTTTGGAACGAGCTTCTTCCTCAAATTCCATACGTGCTTGAACTAAGTTTCCTTTCAGACCTGCAACAATCTCTGGAATTCTTTCTCTTAGGTGGGGGCGTATTTGCTCAAACATCCGGATTGCTTCACGTTCTGACCATGAACCGGGTTTACTTGAGAGTGCATTTTGCTCTTGTTCAGAGCGATATGCCATTTCCATGATTATTGTTCGAATTGCATCCTGGACTCTTTGCATCTCTACTGAGAATCCATGTGTTGCAAGACCTGCAATAAACGCACTCATATCCTCCATATCTGTGGTGCTACCCACTAGAAGATAATCTCGGGCTGCTGCTTCAACCTCTGCACGTCGAGCATGGATTTCTAAGAGAGCTGCTTCTTCTTCCAGTGTTGGTTCTTCCAAAGGCATCTCTTGAAGCATAGGAGGAACTTCTTGAGCCTCTGGAACAGGTGCAAGAGATTGAAGAGATTCATCTATAGAAGCAGCTATTTCAGCAAGAGAGGCGTCCAGGCCTTCCTCTTCCATTTCTCCAATGAGTTCAGACTCTTGTTCGAATGTCCAACCTTCTGGGTTTTGTTCTGTAAATGTCTCAACTCTTGATTCAATGGTAGCGGATTGTGGAGTCGCTTCTTCTTCTGATGGAGATGGAATATTCACTTTAGGGCCATTGCGTTTCAATGAGCGCTTGATTGTACCCCAGTTTTTGTGTTGTGCAGAAAGAACTCCTGCGACACGAATTAACAATGTCTGTCGGTTCCCAGAACGAGGAAGTTCCAATGCTTTACAGAGAGAGTGCAACTCTTCCTTAGACAATTTCTCAAGTTTATCTTCTCTAAGTTGCTTTGGATCATGGTTCAAATGGAGATACAAACGTTGCCTTCGAGTCCTAAGCGAACCGGTTTTCTTAATCCCAAACACTCCAAGTAAATCACCTAGGTCTGTGTTGAGAATTGTACGCAACCCATCGATTGTGAGATCCCAATCTGAAAGAATCAAATCTCGAATGAGTTGGGCTCGGAGAAATTCTACAGATCCATTCTTTGCTAAACCATAGGCTGAAGCAATTTCCTTTAGGTCTTCAAGGCGGGCCTGATAGAGTTCAGACAAGAGACTTGAACGATCACTCATAAGGTCACCTAAGCCTCGTTGTTCCCTTACAGTATATGTGGTTTCGCTGTCAAGACATGCCAAATCGTTCGATTTTGATGGATGAATATATTCCTCAACATTGTATTTCTGTCGAAGAATGGGAAAAAATGGCTAAACCTTCAAACACGTTCGACATACAGGAGTGTTTGGTGAATCTATGTCAAGTGCAGAAAAGACAGCTCGTTCAATGCTGAAAGAAGCGCACGAATTAGGCAACACACTTCGCGATATTGTTCGCCGAGATCTTGCTGATGAGTCGAGAAGATTCAACGACACTCTCAATGAACGTATCCAACTAGCAAGTGAGACGATTGTACAGGCAGTGAAAGCGAAAGAAGCAATTGCAGCAGGTGCTTCTTCACTCAGTTCACGCCTAGACAAGGCTTACAGGAAGTATTCCAAAAATAGCAACCTCGAAGAATTTCGTTCCACGCTTCGTGATTCATTACAAGACATACATCAGTTACGCGAACAACACGAAACCATTGCTCAATCGATGAGAGAAGGGCAAACACCGAGCAGAAGTGCAGTTGAGATTGTTGAACGCTTTGCGGTTGAACTTCAGCGAGCAGCTGGTTCTTGGGAAGCAACAAGTAGAGAAATTGATGAGATTATTGGAAACCTATGCGACCCCAACCCACCTGTTTCTCTAGTGGATTTAGAAAAATACCTACTCGACAATGGATTTGAAGTCATTCTTGCAGGAGAAAGTCGAACTCCTGAATCGATTGAACAGGCTCGAAGGGAACTTGGTCATTCAGATTCATCGGAATGAAGGTCCATCATTGCTGGGCGTTCCTCATGGAATTCATCTGGTAAGCCGTAGACACGTCTGTTTGTCGCCTCATGCGGGGATGTGAGTGCTGAGAGCATATTCCCCCATTCTTGTAAGAGATTAATCATGGAAACTCGATGCCCATCAATTTGTCCAACGCGTTCTGCTGAGGCGCTGACCTTACCATCTAAGCCTAAGGTTTCAATTCTCATTTCCAATCGCTTACCTGCTTGTTTTACATTGGATTCCGGATCGATCATAGCTTCCATTGTCCAATCATCATTGATTCTTTTCGCTTCACGAAGAATTGTTCCAATCCCACGCTGCTCAACATGTACGCCTGTAATCGAGATAAGATGATCAGGGATACTTTCTAGAATCTTTGATTCGATTCGATAGGAGAGTTCAGCAGATGGATCAAGGAGATGTTCTACAGTGCTTTTCGGAAATCCAACACGCCCAACCAGGAGAGTGAAACCATCAAGTGGTGGTGGGACAAATCGTGCACGTTCTGGCGATCCTCTCTGAAGTCCAAGTGTATGACGCCTTGTTTTTGAGGAGAGAAGGTTGTACTGAGAGCGTTTCACAACATATCCATCAATTTTTTCAGCCAATCGAAGTTCTTCCAAAGCATCAATTTCTTCTCGACTCCCTGAATCACAATCTCCGAGATTAATTTCGACCGACGTTTGCAAGACAATGTCGCGGCGTAGCCTCATTATTTGACGTCTGAGCAGTTCATGATCACAGAAAATAATAGCGTTTTTAACTAAATATTCTGGCTTGTCTTCACTGACCATAACCCAAGTAGGTTCCCTTCTTGGTAGAAGACCGATAATAGAGAATTCTGGCGATTGATATTGATTCCAATCCGCTGGACTCATTGCCACGATGTCGCCCAATCCATCTGAAAGGATTGAAAGAGCGTCTGGTATTGTTGGAGTTTGTTTCAAAACAGCGTCAAAGGTTCTGCTACGCTGCTCAAGTGTTTTCTCTATTTGGCGACGAACTCCATCGCCATGTGATGATGTGGATAGAAACACTAGTCGTTCGTTTTCCAAAGCCTCACCTCGGCCGAAACATAGGTCTCGGCGTTTCATGGGCAGAGACCACTCGTTAAGAAGGGCACCCATGTAGGGGTTAATGTGCAAGCAATTAGCGAAGCGGAAGTTAACCGCCTAGAAGACTTGCGAGAGCAGGTTAACCAAGCCCTTCATTCCAAGATTGAAAATGAACTCCAAAAGGGAGCGGGAGAGGTTGCGGAACTTGCTGGAGAAATGCTCCTATCCGGTGGAAAAAGACTACGTCCTTTGCTAGCAATCATCGCATATGAGGTTGCAGGCGGCAAGAATATTGATGAAATCATGAATTTGGCTTTATCGTTCGAATTTATCCATACGGCGACTCTTGTTCATGACGATATCAATGATGCTGCAAAACAAAGACGTGGAATAACGACTTTACATGAACGTGCGGGTCAATCCAAGGCCATCATTGCTGGAGATTGGTTGTTTGTCCATGGTTTTGGACTTGGCGGACTGTATACCAAATCAATCATCGATCTTGTAACAGACTGTTGTGCAAACATTGCGATTTCTGAGTTTATGCAACTCGATCATGTCCTCAACCTCTCGACTTCTCCAGAAGATTACTTGCAAATTGTACGCGGAAAAACTGCAGGTCCATTTGCAGCGGGTTGTGAAGCTGCTGCTCTTGTCGCAGGGTCAAGCCAAGAAGATGCGGAAGCATTAGGGCGATTTGGAATGGAACTTGGAATTGCCTTCCAGCTCATGGACGACATTCTCGACCTCCAAGGTGACGAGAGAATGGGAAAACCTCGAGGTGCCGATGTAATCGAAGGGAAAATGACTCTTCCTTTGATTCACGCTTTAACGTTGCTTCACGGTGAAAAAAGAAAGAAACTCTCCCATATTCTTCAACAATTTACTGATAAGAATTGGGACGAATTGATGGGATTGCTCGAAACTTCTGATTCGCTTGGTTATTCTCAACTACTGGTTAAAACACATCTCGAACGTGCGACGCTTGAACTCCAGCGATTTCCGGACTCGCTCTCTAAATCTCTTTTGATGCGAATCGTTGAGCATGTCCATCAGCGACACATGTGAGGTGAAGACTTGACTGAATCTTTTGATCGTGATGTAATTGTTATCGGCGGCGGACCCGCTGGAAGTACAGTTGCTCGATATGCTGCTGAAGGTGGAGTAAACGTGTTGGTCATCGATAGAAGAGATCCCATTGGAACACCTTTACAATGCGGAGAATTAGTTCCAACAAATGATGAAATGAGGCGACTTTGTCCTGACGTGCCAGATATGGATGATCTATTCCAAACTCCAAAGGAAGCGATATCTCGCCATTCATCAAAAATGCATTTGGTA
>DAKQ01000013.1 GCA_002496635.1 Euryarchaeota archaeon UBA82
GGAGGAGGAAATCCACCACCTCCAACGACCTCATGTATTGGAAATGGAACCTCTTCAGCAGGTACAATTCAAGCAGATATCCTTGAACCAAACGATGTACAAACAAGTGCAACACAGGCGAGTATGCTCCCACTTTATTGTACAGACCTTTCTCTACACACATCAAATGATGTCGATTATTTCGAAATTCAAATGATTACAGGAGTCACCTACTATGTCAACATCACCTTTATTCATGCTACTGCTGATATTGATGCAGGATGGGATACAATCAATGGATCTTTCTTGACATCCGCTGGTGGAACAAGCAACGTAGAACAAATGAGCGTTCTCGCAACTCAAAACATCACAACATATGTTGACGTCTTTTTGTACCAATCATTCATAGGAGCGCCAAATCCAAACACATACAACATCACCATTGAAACGGATAATCCTGGCGGCGGTCAAAGTTTCGAACTTGCAAATGTCGAGATCAACAACGAAACAAATGCGACAATTTCCTATTCGGGATTGACTGCCAATACCATGTACAATTACACCACTGTGATGAATCAATACATGATTGGTAACACAACAATTTCAACAACATTAGCGCAAGGAAGTTTCAATGCAACATCAACTGATTTTGAATACAATGTATCTTTCTATCCTGAAATGAATGAATCGGATGTCGATATTGAGACAATTCTTTTCGATGCATCTGGTAATTTCCTCGATGATGATTTCGATACCTATGAAATTGATATGGTTGAAGTCGAAGTGACCTCTTCAACAACTGGTTTGATTGAGCTTACGAATCTATCAACGACGACAACCTATGATTTGCGTTGGGTTGTCTTCGATCAAAATCTTTTCATCAACGAAATCCTAGCAAACAATAGTATTGAATCTGGCCTCAATGCTTCAATCATCGATGAGAGTACTGACACCTTCACAAGTTCCACAGAAAACCGATCATACAACATCACTTGGGCTGGACCGACAACCACAAGCAGTCACGCCTTTGGAGCAATATTAAGCGTCAATGGGACTCAAGTTAATCTTGATACTGATGAAAACCTGACTGGATTGGATGATGAATTATTCGTTCCTCAACTTCCATCGATTGTCATCAGCAGTGTTTCTTCAAGCGTCACATCACCTACAAATGATGTGACGATTCGTGGACAAGACCTTGTCGTAGGCGATTCTTATGATTACAAAATTAAGATATTGGATTCTGGAAACGCAACGATTGCTCAATCACCACTCACATCTTTCACCGCAACCTATCAGGGAATGAGTCTCGGAACATGGAATTACACTACTCCAACTACATCTGGAACATATTGTGCTCTTGCTGAACTGTACGAAGCAGATGGAACTCAACGTATTGGCGACAGAAGCTGTTTCAATCTCGTCTTTGATGACGATGGCGATTCTGTTGCTAACGAAGATGACTTGTGTCCAAACACACCTACAGGATCTCTGGTAGACCTCGATGGATGTGCATCAAGTCAAGTTGATACCGATAATGATGGATACAACGACAACATCGATGCTTTCGTGAATGATTCTTCTCAATGGTCTGACCAAGATGGCGACGGCTATGGGGACAACCCAACTGGAAACATGTCTGATGCATTCCCGAGTGATGCAACACAATGGGCTGATCAAGACGGCGACGGCTATGGAGACAATCCAAACGGAACCTACAGCGATGCTTTTCCAACGGATCCAACACAATGGAGCGATGCTGATGGTGATGGATATGGAGACAACGCAAGCGGAAACAATCCTGATCTTTGGCCAAACGATGGAACACAATGGGCTGACCAAGACGGTGATGGATTTGGAGACAACTCTTCAGCTGCAAATGGTGACCAGTTCCCAACTGACTCAACCCAATGGGCTGACCAAGATGGAGACGGATACGGAGACAATCCAACTGGAACCAATCCAGACGCATACCCAACAGATGCGACTCAATGGGAAGATTCTGATGGTGATGGATACGGAGACAACCCTACTGGTACAGATGGAGATGCATTCCCTAATGATTCAACCCAATGGGCTGACCAAGATGGTGATGGATACGGAGACAATCAGGCTGGAACCAATCCAGATGCATTCCCTACTGATTCAACCCAATGGGCTGACCAAGATGGAGACGGATACGGAGACAATCAAGCAGGTAACAATGCTGATGCATTCCCAACCGATTCAACGCAATGGGCTGACCAAGATGGAGACGGATACGGGGACAATGCAAATGGCAACACCCCTGATCTTTGTCCAAATACCCCTGCTGGGCAAGTAGTTGATGCGACGGGCTGTTCAGATACTGAAATCGATGATGACAGTGATGGAGTACCAAATTCAAATGACGCTTGTCCAACAACGCCTGCTGGTGAAACTGTCAACACAAACGGTTGTTCTGATACGGAATTAGATGACGATTTGGATGGAATCAAAGATGCATACGATGCATGTCCATCAACATCTCTCGGCGTTACTGTTGATGCAGCAGGATGTGCTGACTCTCAAAGAGATACAGACGCAGATGGCTTAACGGACGATATTGATCAGTGTCCATTAACACCAGCAGGTAGTCCTGTGAATGGTTATGGTTGCTCAGCTGAACAACGAGACAATGACAACGATGGTGTCTTTGATAATCTCGATTTGTGTGGCGTAACTCCTGCAGGAGCATCTGTCGATGTCAACGGATGTTCTGATTCTCAGAAAGATGATGATGGAGACGGTCTAAAGAACGATGTTGACCTGTGCCCAGGTACTGAACCTATCAGCGTGATTGATGTGAATGGTTGCTCTGATAGCCAACTTGATGATGACCAAGATCAAATCTCGAACGACATCGATGTTTGTCCTGCAACTCCAATTGGTGAGATGCCTAATGCCGAGGGATGTTCACCTTCGCAACTGGATGATGATATGGACACAATAAACAATGCAGATGACCTTTGCCCGATGACTGATGTCAACCCATCACTCGATGCAGATGGATGTGTTGCAAGTCAACGAGATTCCGATCTTGATGGCGTAACTGACAATATAGACGACTGTCCAGATACAAACTCAACAAGCATCTCTGATGATGATGGATGTGCTCTTGAACAACTCGATTCAGATAAAGACGGCGTGAATGATTTAGAAGATGATTTCCCACTTGATGCTCTCGAATCCAAAGACACCGATGGCGATGGAACTCCAGACCGAATGGATGCTTACCCTGGTGATGCAACCCGTACCAAGGCAGAAGTTGAAGATGAAGGGACTGGAATGTGGATATGGACTGCAGTAGCAGTACTCGTTCTTGGAATACTTGCTGGTCTTGGAATGATGAAGAGAAATTCAGGCATGGTTGAGAAAGTAAGCCCATTTACCCAACATGTGGTTCAGCAAGGAAAGGAAGAAACACAATTGCTTGAAGAAGCACCTGCTGAACAACAAGAGTGGGAAGAAAACGGCGTCAAGTGGTCGAGAAACTCCGAGGGAACGTTGTATTATTACGATGCCCAATCCGAGCAATGGATTGAATACCCACAATAGGTACTTTTCACAACCAGTTATGCACAACCATTTAGTCCACCCTCGCATGTCTTCACACATGGAGGCGAGGCTTTACCAAGATGAGAAGGCCGAATTCGCGCTTAGTTCTATGGTCACAATGATCATGATTCTTCTTTTTTCATCCATAGTTGCTGGAATGACTTTGATGATGATTGAGCAAGCATTTATGGAATCTCGTTCACAAAGTATTGAGCAATCAGAAACACTCAATTCAATCCCGTTGGTTTTGACCCTAGAAATGGATAGTTATGACTCCACAGGAAATACAAACGATAGAATATACATAGTTTTCAAATTCCCTTATGCATCAACTAATATCCTGGATACGAATGTTAAATGGGCTTTAATTTGTGATAATGGGGAACCCGCCCAGCACCAACACAATGTAGGTCTTTCAGAAGGAGACTTTGATTTTGCAACTCTACTTACAGGTAATGGTTTAGATCAGAATGCTCTAAATGAATTTGAACCCCACACCTACTACCATATGATTATTCGAGGGAGTAGCCCAAACGGTAATGGCGAGTGTGATCTCGAAGAAGGATTGGAAGCAACACTGGTTATTGCTGTTGAAAATGGTAGAACTACAGAAATAGATTTCCTCATCCACGAAGGAATTGAAGCAGGCGAGGACCTTATGAGTTGATTCTATGAAGGAAACAGATGAGGATATCTTTGCACAAGTAGGTATAGGAGCAATGGTTTTGTTCATAGGTACTCTCATAGCGATTACTACTTCGATGTATGTAATGATTAACCAATTAGAGGTGGTAACTCAAAGTACACAAAAAGTAATTTCTACTACTTCAAAGGAAGCACATACTCAAGTGATCTTTGTAGGGGCGTGGATTGATGACGCATATGATGATTATCTTTTCATGATCGAGTACCAAAGTTTAGGTAAAGAAGTCAATATAGACGAGGTTGGATGGGTCTTATGGTGCGTAGATAATGCTGATAATCATCATCGTCGCATGGGTCATCTTGGCGACGATCTAGTATCAGCTGAAGGAGCTACAATATGGGAGGTTGGAGAAACTTGGGATGTTGAACCTGAGACTCTTGAATCTGGAAAAAGATACTTTGTAAATACAGATGGAGGAACAGGTACTGGTCCAACTGGTAATGGAGGTCAGTGCGGACCATTACACATATATGACAATGGACTTACTGCTTACTATACGATATACCTTCCATTCGGTGGCCACTCAACACAGGAACTGAAAGTAAACAATTATGGCGTAGGCGAATCTGTTGTCTAAACACACTGCTAGTACTTTTGAAGCCCTTTGAGTTTGAAGAACAAAGTAGATGCTATCAAACAACACCTTGTGCAAGCATAGCCTCAGCAATCTTGAGGAAACCTGCTACGTTTGCTCCAAAGACATAATCACCATCACGACCATATTCCTTTGCAGTATCGTAAGCATTCTTGTGGATTCCAACCATAATTGCATCGAGACGAGCATCAACTTCTTCACGTGTCCAAGAGAGACGCAGGCTGTTTTGGCTCATTTCAAGACCAGAGGTTGCAACACCACCAGCGTTTGATGCCTTACCAGGAGCGAAGAGAATTCCATTCTTCTGGAAGACTCCAACTGCTTCAGGAGTACATGGCATGTTTGCACCTTCTGCAACAGCGATAACATTGTTTGCAACCAGCATCTCTGCTTCAGGTCCGCTCAACTCATTTTGAGTTGCACATGGGAGAGCAACATCAACATTGACGCCCCATAAACCGTTAGGAGTTGGTTCAGGAGCAGATGCTGTGAATGTTACGCCATCGAAGTTGGAAGCGTATTCAGAGATACGTCCTCTCCTGTTGTTCTTAAGATCCATAATCCAAGCCAACTTTTCACGGTCAATACCGGATGGGTCATGAATATAACCGCTTGAATCAGACATAGTTACTGGCTTTCCACCGAGGTCAAGCACTTTTTCGCAAGCGAATTGAGCAACGTTTCCAGAACCTGAGATTGACACAAGTGCACCTTCAAAGGATTTACCAGCAGCAGCAAGCATCTCACGGGCGAAGTACACAAGTCCGTATCCAGTAGCTTCTGGGCGGATTAGTGAACCACCATATGTGCGTCCCTTTCCAGTAAGAACTCCTGCTTGGAATTCGTTTCTCAGTTTACGGTACATACCATACATGTAACCAATTTCTCGACCGCCAACACCGATGTCTCCGGCAGGAACGTCACAATCTTGTCCGATATGTCTCCATAGTTCCATCATGAAGGATTGGCAGAATCGCATAACTTCTGCGTCTGTTCGTCCCTTTGGATTAAAGTCAGAACCACCTTTTCCGCCACCCATTGGAAGGCCTGTTAGACTGTTCTTGAAAATTTGCTCAAAGGCAAGGAATTTAAGAATCGATGCATTAACTGATGGATGGAAACGAAGTCCTCCCTTGAATGGTCCAATCGCACCATTGAATTGAATTCTAAAACCACGGTTTACGTGCTCGTTGCCTGCATCATCAACCCAAGGAACTCTGAAATGAATCAGACGCTCTGGCTCAACGATTCTCTTTACAATATCCACGTATTCTGGATGACGCTCTAGGGCTGGCCCTAAGCTTTCCAATACTTCCCATACTGCTTGATGGAATTCTGGTTGTTCAGGATCTCGGGCGACAACTGCATCGTATATTTCTTTTACAATTTGCATGGAATGATTCCACCTTAGACCTCTCGACCCGCAAACTGTTTCTAATGGTTGTCATTGGTCGAGTAGCCGAGAACCGTGTTTTATAGCGTTAAGCGAAAGGACACACGGTCATGAATCGCTCTAGACGTTCAAGCCTCTTACGCCCTTGTTCATCAACTTCAGACATTGCGTGGATTGCTTCTTCGATCATAGCATGTTGATCGGGTTGTATCCCCAAGAGTTGCCTCAAATGATCGAGTAAAGCCCACTCGTCCTCAGTGATCACTTCATCATCCAACGCTGCGATAAGAGCAGATTGGTATGTAGAGACGCTTCCCATTGGCATTTCCATTAGAGAGTCTTCTTTTTCGAACGCAGAACGTTCATCACCTTTTGCAATCGAAATACAGAGTGCAGTATCACTTGGTTGAACGCCTAGTGCATGGGACAAAACTCGAAGAATTGCAGCTTCATCATCAGTAACAATTGAATCTTCGAGAGCAGTTTCAACCAAGCGGAGGTAAAGGCGGTTCCCAGGAGTGTCTTCCAGCATAAACGAAGGACAGAGACGCAAGTTTTAGAAACTACCTACGGGAATACAGCGTATTACAGAATGTATGACAAATGTAATACTTTATATGCTACATTATACTCCACAGGTTTAGGAGGGCAAGAGATGAGCAACCCAAGCACATTGACATCAATTCGACTTGATGCAGATACAATGCAAGGTTTGGACATGCTTATTGGAGACAATGGTTTGAACAATCGATCCGACGTCATTCGCCTTGCTATCCAACAATTGCTTCATGGACAAGCACAATTGCCTGGCATGAAGAGCGTTCGAATTCCAGTTGGCCGTATGATGGAACAAAATCTAGCTGCATTGTACGAACTCTACGGTACTTCCCACGAACAGGCTGCATCAGAAGGTATGCACCTGTATGTCAAGCAGAAGTTAATGGAAGCCGAGACAGAACAAATGAAACTCCAAGAGGTCGTTGATCAATCACGTGATGCGACCATGAAACGTAAGGAATACCACCAGTAAAAAGCGGTGAGAGCAGAGAGGGGATGGGATGATTTGGCACGACGAAGATAACACGCTTCCGAATGCCTCCTTCAAAGATGTGCAAGGACGGCCGAACTTGCACTTCTTAGCTAACTTACGTGTACGTGCCCGTCTTGCACAACTCGGCCTCCGTGGACCCCAACACCACGACCCCCACAACCTCCCGGATGACGGCCGGGAGGACAACGATTCCACGCCAGTCTCTTGACGGCAGGATACCCCACACGTGTCGTAGACCCCACTCTGCGACACAACTTATTCCAATTAGCGAATGCTTTCGACCGAATCCTTTAGAGGGGTCGTCATTGTTCTTACAATATGAGCGACATAAACAACCCTCTCGGGAAGGTGAAAACCTCCTATCTCGCTCATGATGAAGTCCGTCCAGGGCAACAAGAGATGATAGAAGATTGTCTAGAGGCTCTAGGCAACATAGGCGGCATACATTTTGCGGCAGCCCCTACAGGTATTGGGAAAACAGCGGCCGCCTTATCGGCGTCTCTTAAGATAGCAAAACAAAATCATAACTCTCCTACTGTATGTTTTCTGACGCCTCGACAAGGTCAACACAAGATTGTAATAGACACAATACAAAAAATAAATCAAAGACTCGAGAACGATGAAACAATCACTGTCGTAGATATCATTGGACGAGAGGGAATGTGTGAAGTTATAGATCGTTCAACTGGAAAATGTGAGTGCGAAAAAGGACGTAATAATGAAGAGACTCAGAAGAATCTGAGAATGTCTATATTAGAGGCTCCTAGACATGTCAACTGGACAATTGAACAAGCTAAGAAAAGAGGAGTTTGTGCGTGGGCGACTGCTAGATCTGCTGCAAAATATGCGGATGTTCTCGTATGTGATTACAATCACTTTTTTATTGAGGCCATTAGTGAACTATCACTCCCTTCCATGGGCTTGACTGTCGGCAATTCCATCCTCATAGTCGATGAGGCGCACAATCTACCCGACCGTATCAGAATGGGAATGGAACGTGTACTCACTCCTGCAATCGTAAAAAATGCCAAAGGAAATCTCGAAGAACACATCGAAGGAATGCGGGAAAATAATGATGCTAGTGAACAGGTAGAAAGGTATGATTGGGCGTTTGAAGTGATGGATACGTTACATAGTATCATCAAGAAATATTTCCATACAATCCGTAACCAAACTTTTGACAATGGCGAAAGAAAAGTGGAAAGTTCTGAACTAAACAATTTATTCCAACGTGCTTGTGATAAAACAAATCGAAGCATAGGGCAGAAGCAAATTACTGATAATTTTGATCCGGTTCGGCAACCGAGAGAACACATGGAGAGAGGGTTGAAAGAGTTGATGACGATCTTATTCAATGTCAAAATCGATCTTACAGACGAAGATGATGGAATGGAAAGCGATGCTCACAAGGTTGCTTCTTTGATTGAAACATTACTTCGATTTGAACATTCTAAAGCATTAGTATACGTTTATTCAAATCCAAAAGGAAGTAAAGAAGGACGAATTATATCTCATCTCTTGGATCCTGGACTCGTCAGTGGACCTATATTCGCAAAATGTCTTGGAAGTATTTTGATGTCAGGGACATTATATCCTCCAAGCATGTATTCTAATTTGCTCAATACAAACAAAGAGAAAACAACCATGAGAACATACCAATCACCATTTTTACATACAAGACGACCAATCATGGTTGCAAATGATGTAACTACGCGCTATAAAGATCGATCTTATGAAAACACGAATCGAATCCAATCTCATCTTCAAGCGTTATGTGATGCCACCCCAGGGCATTTAGCAGTATTCTTACCCTCATATTCGATGCTCGAGGAGTATATTGAAAATCATTCATTTGCCAACGTAAGAATCGTATCAGAGCAAAGAGATTGGTCGAAACAAGATTTGGATTCTGAACTTAAAGCTCTTGAAAACAGTAAAAATCCTAACAAACGAATCATGCTAGCAGGAGTGTTTGGAGGTAGACTTGCTGAAGGAATTGATTACAAAAATGGAGTCTTAGATGCTGTTGCGTGTATAGGAATTCCAAATCCCCCACCTTCAGTATATCAAAAAGCATATAGAGAATATATCGAAGGTAGATTTGGAAAGAAAAATGCTTGGAGATATACTTCATCCCAACCTGCAATCAATTCGATTCTCCAAGCGATGGGCCGCCCAATTCGTGGAATTGCAGACAGAGCACTCATTCTTTTACTCGACAAGAGAAACACCGATAGAACCTACATCGAGTGTTATCCTTCTGACATTAGAATGAATGCAACAAATGAACCTGAAACCACGAAATCATTTGCTCGAAGATTCTTTTCACGGGTCAAAAGGCTACACGAAGGTTCATCATAAACAAGTGAGAGGGAAGAACATGAGCGACTGGAAACCATTGAACGTATCCGAAGAAGAAGTAGATGATGTTGATCTGAAGAATTTCTCATCTACTCCGGTACAGCTTCATACTGAATTCCAAACTCAGGCTACGCATTTGCATGA
>DAKQ01000038.1 GCA_002496635.1 Euryarchaeota archaeon UBA82
CCAATGATGGCAAAGACTGGTCATTCCTTCATGAAGCGAGTCCTTGCAGAGAACCCAGATGCACTAATGGCAGCAGAAATGAGTGGCCACATTTTCATGGCTGACAGAGGCTGGTATGGATTTGATTGCTCACTATACAATGCAGCAAGAATCCTCGAACTCTGGTCAAGAAGAGATGCGTTATTCAGTGAAGAACTCAACCGCCTTGCACCAAATCTCCCTACAACAGGAGAAGTCAAGGTTCCTTGTCCTGAAGAAAAGAAACTGGAAATCGTTGCTGCAATTACGGAGGCATTCAACGAACATGAAGCCTCAACCATCGACGGTGTTCGAGTTCGATTTACAGAGAATGGTGAACAACAGGGATGGTATCTTGCTCGTAAATCAAACACAGAACCAATCCTTGTTATGAGAGTTGAAGCAGTGAACGAAGAGAAACTTAGTCAAATGCTAAGCCTCATAGATTCAAGAGTTAGTTCAATCATCAATATTGAGAAACTACTCAACTGATTTAATCAAAGATCAATATCGTCAACGTCGACGTACGGCCTGATTGAGTAATCGAGGACGATGAGTTGGATTGTGTAGGAGACTGTCTCGCCTGAATCTGAACGGTCACAGGTCGCACCGCCTCCAGCATTTGCTGCAACCGAAATTTCAATGTTATAATCTCCCAAGCCTGCTCCATTAGCGTCAAGTTGATCAACAATTGATGATTCTGAAAGCCCTTCAACTACTACTGGATTCTCTGCAGTTCCAATCATTGAAGCATTATACCATTCTGTTGAAACATCGTGTGCAAACTCAGCATCTCCGCCGCCATTTTGGCCATCAGCAGAATTTGAGAAATTGAGATGTGATGCTGTTCCAGTGATTGTGTCGGCAGCTTTCTGACCCCCTGTTGGGCCATTGCAAGTTCCAATCCCACCAAATGGTCCTGTCTGAGGAGTTTCAGTTTCATCTTCTCCATAAGACATTGAAACGAGAACTCCGACAATGTTTTTGTCTGCAATGTCATCTAACTGATCGGTGTTGAGGTCGATACTCAAAGGAGAACCATCTGCAATTGTTTCTTCGCCAGATTCGAAATCGATGTAGGTAATCTCTCCAGATACCTCGTACGATCCCACACCACCCATTCCTTCTGGGCTGTCTGTTCCTGCTGCTACTGAGAAGAAGTAAAGAGGGAATATTACGAGGAAAAATGCAACACATAGTGTCTTTACCTGAAGTTCTTGATCGACTTTTATGTCATCAATGAAGCCCATATTATTCTCCTCCTGTTACAATCCAAGGGGTGGAGACCTCTATGTATTTCGGTTGAATGTGAATTATTCTTCTTCCAAATCACCACTGGATAACCAAGGAGCAGGTGCTTCGTAAGGCCACGCATTTTTCGCTGTATTGAATCCTAATGAAGTAAATGATTTGCGTGATTTCTTCCACGTTGGAAGAAGATATCCAATCTTTGAACGTTCACCAAACGTCCATCGCCAAGGACATCTTGGTAATCGAGAAACCCAATGTTGTAAGAGATGTTGAATTTGTGGATGGGCTGGACCACCTGGAAGAATCCAGGATGTGAGGTGAACAGCTCCGGCTGAACCACGTACTTCTGACCATGTTGTCAATTCTAATCCAGTAAGTGGACCATCTAAAACTCGCAAACCAAGTGTTCGTGCGGTTTGAGCCATTGGCATGATAATTGCAAAGCGATCGACAAGGCGTGAACCTTCATGTCGTTCTAGTTTCCAACCCTTTTCTTCGCAAAGTGTTCGAAGTGATCGGATGCATTCGACTGGTGTAACACTCAGTTCGAAATCAAGCGTATTGCGTCGCACCATGCTTAGCGCACTAAGCAATATGGCAAGAACCATGCGACGCGATGTTACGCTGCGCGAATCCCATCAATAGGATGAGATGACTTCCTCTGGTTGAGTTTCACGCAACGCCTGGAGAATCTCTCGATGCCTTCGGCATCAAGGATCTGGAGCGATGGTTTGTATTGTACTCAACCGAATAGGGAGCCAAGACCTTCGAAGCCGCCTGCTTCTTCTTCTTCCTCTTCCGCAGCTTCTTCAGCAGCGGCAGGGGCGTCAGCAGATGCAGCAGCCGGTGCAGCAGCAGCAGCTGGTGCAGCGACAGCTTGGGTCATTGCTTCAGCGATGTCGACACCAGCGAGTGAAGCAACAAGTGCCTTAACTCGGGAAGCATCTACATCTACACCAGCAGCTTTCAGAGTAGCTGTGATGTTGTCTTCGGTCATTTCTTTTTCAGCAGCGTGCAGTAGCATAGCAGCATAAACGTATTCCATTTCATTTCACCTCAATATTTTGTGTTGTGTTCAGCCGAAGAGATCTCCAAGGCCAGCAAAGCCGCCCCCTTCTTCCTCTTCTTCCTCTTCTTCTTCTGCCTCGGCTGGGGCATCAGACGCACTTTCAACGACGGCAGCAGCTTCGGTTGCTGCTGAAGCAGCAGCACCGAGCATTGCGACCAATTCGTCGTCAAGGGCGGAGGAGTCTAGAGAGCCTGCAATACCAACGGCACTGCGTTGGGCTCTTCCAATCAAGTGAGGCAGGGTTTCAGCGGTTGCAATCGCTGCCTCAAGTGCAACAGCAAGCGCTTCTCTGCTTGCTTTAGCGAGTAATGTTGGCATGGTTTGTGATGTAATCCATGTGATGTTGCATGCGAGGTTGAATCCGCCTGCAGCCATTCCAATCAAGTCCTGTTCGAACTGCTCGTAATCGATATCGAGTGTCGATGGTGAGAAAACAACACCATCTTCGTAGGTTCCACAAAGACGTAGCCCAGTTACAATTGGCTTGATTCCGATTTGTCCAAGAAGCATACCCATATCGCCTTCAAAGACTTCTCCAGCCTTGAGAGCAACGTGTTGCTTCTGAATGTGAACCGATCCGCCCATAATCTTAGCAGGAATTCCAACGGTGTTCAATTCACCAACAATTGGACCAGGTGGCATACCTGTGTCTTGCTTTTCGACAATAATGTCTTCAGTAGCAACATCACCAGGCTTAGCAGCACGACCTGCTTCTGTTTTCTTGAGTTCTGAAAAGACCTCAAACGAATTGTAGTCTGCTGTAGAGACGAGAGCAGGTTGAATTGCTCCATCAAAGAGTTCTTCGAGAACTGCGAGGTCTTTACCAGCTTGTTCCCAGGCAATACGCATCAATTGCTTCTTTGCAACACGAATTTTCATGTTGCTTCGTAGATTATTGCGCATTCCGATCATTGAATCAGCGGGAACGCCGTGAATGTCGATAACAGCGAGTGTGTCACCATTGTTGATGACTTCAAGAAGATCGGTGACTGTGTCACGCTTCCAACTCATAACCTTTGGAATCACAGTTCCACCTCCACTCGAGTTGCAGGACCCATTGTCGTCTTGATGAAGAGGGAACGGATGTTTCCTGCTCCTCGCTCGAGGCGACCAATGACACGGTTGTAAACTTCCATAGCATTAGCAAAGAGTTCTTCTTGTGATTGCTCAACGGTTCCAATACTTGTGTGGAAGGTCATTTTGTCTCCAGACTTAACAACAACAGTCGTTTTTAGACCTGTAGCGATGACAGCTGGGTCAAGTGTTGGAGGAACTGGACGTGGCATTTTTCCTCGTGGACCGAGAACTGTACCAAGGTATCGTCCAATAAGCCCCATGTGTGGAACTTCTGAAAGGAAGAAATCAAATTGGTTTCCGATCTTCTTTGCACGACCTTTGTTTCCACCAAGTTCTTCAATTTCTGGAGGAGTAATGACGTGGATGCCAGCATCACGGGCACGAGTTGCTGCTTCACCAGCAGCGAACATTGCGATTCGAACATCCCGTCCACGGCCAGAAGGAAGACGAACTTCTTCCTTGATACGGTTAGTTGGGTTCTTCAAATCAACATCCTTGATAGTAAATTGGATGTCCATTGATTCAACGAATTTACGCTCAGGAGCGTTTTCGATGGCTTCTTTGATGGCATTGTTGATGTTTTCTTCCATAGTATCTCACCTCTGCAGTCGACGAGGCTTTCACCTCTCCTGCGGTTCGTGATTTGTTCAGTTAAATCGCTCGTCCCATTCTCCTTTGCTAATGATTTCGAGGGCTTCAACTGCCCAATGACCGTCGATTTTGACACGCATGGAGACACAAGTTCCGATGATCTCTCGGGTTTGTGCCTTCAGGTCAGCTCCAGTCAAGTGGCCGAGACCTGCTTTCTCACGAGCAACTTCCATTGCTTTTTCGAGAGGCAAATCTTCGACAGCGGCGTCGAGACTACCATTGCACTTTTGGACTCCCAGGGCTTTGATTATCAGCTTTGAGGTCCATGGCTTTGGCATTCTTACAACTCCTTCCTTACGAACGTAGGCAACCTAGCGACAAAACTCCCCTATTTAATCGCGCCGTGTCAA
>DAKQ01000041.1 GCA_002496635.1 Euryarchaeota archaeon UBA82
AGTCACCCTAAATGAGGCAAAGAAAGTGAGCAAAGATCTAATCGGAGAAATCGCTCCTGAATTCCTATTAATGGATGATGAGGGCAATGAATTCGATAGTCGAAATCTAAACGGAGAATGGAGAATTATTTTCTTCTACGCAAAAGATGGGTCTCCGACGTGCAAACGTGGTTGCCTGACTTTCAAAGAACAACACGACTTGTTCGCATCAGCTGGATGTAAAGTCGTTGGAATTGGAGAAGGTACCGTAGACTCTCACTCAAAATTCAAGAAAAGTCTAGGAGGATTACCGTTCCCACTTCTATCCGATCAGGATAGGGTTGTTGCAAACCAGTTCCTTGTTCCAGTACATCTTGGGATGTTCCCTGCTAAATCGAGCTTCTTGATCGGTCCCGACAACCGTATCCGCCATGTATACGATTGGCTCTTCCGTCCCCGACGACACGTTGCTCGAATTCTCAAGCATCTTTCACCTGTTACTGGAGGAGATTCTTGATGTGGGAGAAACTCCTCAATGAAGCAGGACTCACCGAGCGTGAAGTTCGATCTATCATGGTTCTTGGAAACAATCCAAACATGAGAGCAAGCGAACTGGCAAAGGAATTGCAGACAACGCGTCTCGATGCATATAACAGCCTTTCAAGATTGCAAGAGATGGGCATCGTCACAGCAACAGCAGACAGACCAATGCTGTTCTCTAGTCTACGTGTCGATGAAGCTCTTCAGCACATTATTGAAATGCGTCGAAGGCAACTCGACAACCTCCAGGAAGGTTTTGATGAAGTCGCCAAAGGCATTACGGAAAACAATGCTTCATACGAGGCAAACCGTCGCCAAAGAGACGAGCCTAGATTCGCCGTATTGAAAGAGCGAAATCATATCTACAAGCGTTTAGAAAAGATGGCTGATGAAGCAGAAGAACGTCTCGTTCTTCTTCTTGGCCGCTACGGAATTCTGCATCTATGTCGAAGTGAAGCACTCGAGTCGATAAATACTGCAGCGCAAAAAGGTGTTGTCGTCCAGGTGATAGCCCAACTTGATCGTCGAACAACCAGATTCTTTGACAAGCTGCATGACTCAATTGAAATCAAGCATTCAGACGACCTTGACTCACAAGGATTCCTACAAGATTGCACACACGTGGTTCAATTTTTGAACATTGAAGAGAATCCTGTAGGTCGTGGAAAGGAAGATGCTGCACTCGTTATCGAAAGCCAACCATTCGCAAAGGCACAAGAAAATCTCATCGATACCATTTGGGAAGATG
Organism: Euryarchaeota archaeon UBA82; assembly: GCA_002496635.1. Lineage (GTDB taxonomy): Archaea > Thermoplasmatota > Poseidoniia > Poseidoniales > Poseidoniaceae > MGIIa-L2. The sequence goes on from DAKQ01000041.1 coordinate 1,268, forward strand.
CCGTACAATTCGCAACCGCAGAAGCACGATTTTCGAAAGGCCGAATTCACGACCCGCTTCGACTAACAATCGGAGAAGGTTCCTTCCTCGATTCACTCGTAGGAGCTCTTGGAGTAAACGATTTGCCAGAACATGACACCCCTTTTGACCCTGAAGCATTTATGGCTGCTGGAAAAGAAGTCAATCAAGCACGACAGGAACTGACTAAAGGACGTCTTTCAAACTTGAAGATTCTCGGCATAGACCTCTCTCGTATGCTTCGACAAGTAGGAAACAGAGTCGGTCACGAACTTGCTTTCTCCCTACGCTCCATCGGAAATCATGTTGAATTCCTCGATGAGATGATGGATTGGTGGGAATTTGCAGGCCTCGGTCGCCTTGAATATGGTATTGACCCAGTCTTCCACGTTCAAGTCGGACTCGACCATCCTCCAAATGATGATCCAGACGTCTTACCTATGTGGGAACTCGATGATGGAATTATTGAAGGCGCACTTATGACTCGTTTCCCACGCGATGGGCAAGTTACAGTTCGTCGCTTCGATGGGACCGGAGAATCTGATGACTTGTGGCGCTACCACATCATCATGAACAACGAAGAACAACCTACAGAATCTACAGCGTGATTACTTTGAATGTCAACGCAGTCACGTGTGTTATCATCTTCGCATACATCACGCTTGCTTGGCTTCGAACCGTATCAAGCGGTAAAGTAAGCGTCATGGACGTCTTATGGGGTCTCGGTTTTGTCATTATCGCATGGTCAAGAGCAATCCAATTAGGCTCCTTTAACACAATAACCGTACTGACGTTATCCGCCGTTAGCGTATGGGGATTACGTTTAGCAATCGTTCTCCATCAACGTACAAAGAATCGAGGAGAAGACCCTCGATATGTTCGCATGATGAAATCCGCAGGCAAAAATTGGTGGTGGATAAGTTTCCTCCAGGTGTTTCTTTTACAGGGCATACTGCTCGTTCTTGTTGCACTACCTATCGTGTCGCTGATATCTGAAGCCAATATGGACAGTTCATTATCGACGAACCAAATTATCGGAACCGCTTTACTCTTTACAACATACTGCATCGGAATGATCATCGAACACAGAGGCGATACTGAGCTCCGAGAATTCAAAAAGAAGAGTGGCTCAGGACAACTCAAAACCGATGGTATTTTCTCGATTACTCGCCATCCAAACCACCTTGGTGAAGCCATCATTTGGTGGTCTATTGGCGGGTTCGCTGTCATCGTTGGAGGCATTGCCTCATCTTGGGCATTAATTGGACCACTCATCCTTACCCTTCTGTTGAGATTTGTCAGCGGAGTCGCAATGTCTGAAGTTGATTTGAAAGACAGAGAAGGCTATCAGGAGTGGGTTGAATCAACACCTGCGATGTTCGCAAATCCAATCAAAGTCTTATTGAATAAAAACGCCGATTGATAAACTAAAGGGGGATATTTTAACTATGCGCCTAGTCACTTTTGCCCGTTTTATTCGCATGATTACAAAGAAAGGGCCTGCTGATCTAGACAAGATTCAGAACATGGGGTTACTTGCAGTAAAACTCACTCAAATCTTCGCACTTCGCCCTGATTTACTTTCAGAAGAAAAATGCAAACAACTCCAATCGTTGTATCAACGTGCAAACTCAATTCCACGTGAGGATTCTATGAAACTCATTCATGACCGAGCCCCTAAGGATTTTCTTGATGCCTTCTCCTCTTTTGAAGAAGAACCATTTGCAGCTGCCAGTATAGGTCAAGTTCACAAAGGAGTCCTCAAAGATGGAACCAATGTCGTGGTCAAAATCATCAAAGCGGACTTTGAGAAATCCTTCCGCAAGGACGTTATAAGGATGAAGCGATGGCTTCGAATTGGTCTTTTCTTGAATCCACGATTGAGAAAGGTCGGTAATCCAGTTGGTCTTCTCCAACACGTTGAAGATTACACGTTGAAGGAACTTGACCTAAGAAACGAAATCGAAGGTGCTGAACTCCTCCAACAAAAGGCAGAAGAAGTTGAACACCAATTTCCAATGCCCCTCCTAGCCTTCCCTCGCGTTTGGCCTGAACTATCGAACCAACATATCCTTGTCATGGAGCACATCGAAGCCCCTACTCTTGAAGATCGGCTTGCTGAAGGCACCATGTCATGGGATAATCTCCTTCAACTTTTTAGAATTCATGGAGCATTCATGTTTGGAATTGGAACATTCCATGGAGACCTTCATCCAGGTAACGCCATGGTTGATGATAACGGAAAATTCACATTCATCGATACGGGTGCGATATCCCATGCTCCAAACAAGGTTCGCTCTGCCTTGTTTGGGTTCTTTTTCCACCTTGCCAAAGGTGAATTAGATCAGTCTTTCGAAGCAATGTTGTTGATGGCAGATACCCCTCCTAGCGGTGCAGCCAAGGAAAAATACATGGCGAGAATGCATGAAATCTACACTGGATTTGTTGGGAAGACAGT
>DAKQ01000059.1:0-1728 GCA_002496635.1 Euryarchaeota archaeon UBA82
GGGAAGAATCATTGTGATTCCAAGAATCCATCGTATGGCTGATCCCCATAGTTTCGCTTCATCTGAAGGTGGGAACCATGGTTCCTCCCCTTCTTCTATTGTTACCTTGGTTGTAGTTATGGTGTAAGATACGCTCTGTAAGTCATTACTCCATGTTTGGTTTGTAAGGATGCTTTCGTCCTTATGAGAGAGGACAATCAGATGCATTCCTGGTCCGGTACTCACATACACTTCTCCTTCATTCGAAAACGAATCGAATTCGATATTGTATTCCATCTTGGTATCAAAACTTTCCTGGTCAAGTTCCCATACTGTTGCCATTAGGTTTTGATCAGATGTTCGTATCACAATGTGGATGCGATGCAATGAATCCACCCAACCGCCGACAGACAAGAGGTATACATCCGTTTGGTCCATTGCAGCCAATGTTAAACTTCCTTGGAAATCATCAGTACTCTCGCTAGATAAAATTGGCCAAGTTGCAGTATTTTCCGGTTCACCAGGTATAAAACTCGGCGCATCTACACTTAGATTCCCGTCTGAAAACGATTCGATAGAAACATCAACCCAATGAACATTTGAAGTAATTTTCAACATTCCCATCGTCGAATTTGGATAAGCATAAACTCGTTGAATCCTATTTTTTTGGATTTCAATTTCAGGCATAGTAATCCAATTTTCACCTATTTTTACAGATAATTCGGCTTTGATATCCTCGACCATAGGGGCTATTTTCACATAATTTGTTTCATCGAAACTAAAAGCTGATTGTGATGTCATGTGGCCTATTTGTGTGAATGCGAGCGTATTGTCATCAATCTGTTGTGTGAGGGACTTTGAATGAATTGCGCGCTGTAGTGCATATGCTGCATTTGTAGCAGTTGTTGAAATCTTAACGATCAATCTACCATCTTCAAGAATTTCGATGTATTCTGTTGAAGTTAAGAGGTCAGGGTTGGTGCCAGTTGCAGACTCGATAATAAGTGGCATTGGAGTCTCAACTGTTGCATTTTGGAAGAAGAAATCAAACCGTATTTGATTGGATGTGTGGTGAAGTTGGAATTCAATAAGATCGCCTTCAAGGGCTGCTATTCCCCAATATTCTGGTGCATCAGAGCGAACCAAACCAGATTCAAACCAATTTGTAGAGTAGGATCCAGAAGAGATTGTATTCAAGTTTCCACGGTGCACATCCACGCATTCAGTTGATGATACGCAACGACCATTTGTGTCCAGATTGAAGTTTTCTTCAGGGGCGGGACGTTGAGATGGGTGTTGAGAGTCTGCAGTGATGAGAATCGATGTTGTAATCGTCTCGGTTTCTGGAGCTGAGATTGAAACATTCGCTAAGCCAGTTCCAGTAGCAACATGGGTTGCAATTGAAGCAGACGATATTGTTGTTCCGTTTTCTTCGATTGAAACCGAGCAAAAACCACACCCGACGGCAACTGAAATTATATCTCCAACAGAAACGGATTCAGAGAAATCATAACTTGTGCCAGAATTTAATGTAATCATCTGTACTCTTTCATCGATGATGAAGACGGTGGGTGATTCATCGGCAAGAGTACTCGTAGGGAGTTGACAAAGCAGGAGAATCACCAATAGAATCAGGCCAGTTCTATGGCGTGTGTTCCGACCTCCCATGGATTAGGGTCTGACCTCTACTCTTTGAACACTTTCTTTTTCATGAGTAACACCCTTCAAGAAGCAGAGTACTCAGGAGTG
>DAKQ01000059.1:2127-2842 GCA_002496635.1 Euryarchaeota archaeon UBA82
TTGCTCAAACACCATGTTTGATATCAGCCTTGAATGATCCAAAGGAGTTGGAAGAAATTGCTCCTTTTCGTTCAAGTCAGACTCGAACGATTCCAGCAAAGCTGAAGATCGATACGCCTCATTGCCTTATACCTCCTAACTTTGATGTGCCAGGGCCCGCTTTTGAGGCCTCTATTGGGCATGTATTACCTCCTTCTCTGGATGAAGCGAATGCTGGGGAATCTGCTGATACAGGTTCGGTTTTACCTCTCTCATGGCAGCGATTACATCATGATCCATCATTGCTGGCAGATGATCTAAAGCCACACATTGTGGTTCTCGTTGATGCAGTTCAGCTAGCGGCACAATCAGGGAAGTTGGTAAAGGCCATCGCTGTTATCAAAAATCGATTTCCTGGAGCCCTCCTCTGGACTCCTGGATTAGGTGGGCCAGATAATACTGCTGTTCTTGCATGGTTTGGCGTTGATATCTTTGATTTTTCACGTGCTGGATTTGCGGTTGCCTCCGAACATATTCTCACAGCATTCGGCCCACGTGCTCCGTTAGAAGGGGAAGAATGCTCTCCACTCGTTGCGGTTAATCACTACGACCAATCATTGCGTACAGTTCGTTCAGCAATAGCATCTGGTACGCTGCGGACACTTGCTGAACAGCAGAGTTTGAACAGCCCAAAACTTGTCGAGCATATGAGGTTCTTTGACAAGTTGCTCAAGGA
>DAKQ01000059.1:3242-13308 GCA_002496635.1 Euryarchaeota archaeon UBA82
GAGCAATGGGTGGATTTCATTTCAAACGAGTATCAAGTTCCAGAGAACTTAGATAATGTCCTCGTATTGCTCCCTTGTTCTGCAAGAAAGCCGTATCGATTATCCAAATCTCATCGTAAATTTATCCAAGCATTAGGAACAAATGCTTGCCATGAAGTCATGGTAACATCACCACTGGGACTTGTTCCGAGAGATCTAGAAGATGTATGGCCAGCAGCGTTCTACGATATTCCTGTGACAGGAGACTGGTCTCTTGACGAACTTCATAGAATCCAATCGATGGTCAAGAAACTTGTTGGCAGACACAACTACAAAGCAATCATCAACCATAGTGGAATGGATTTACAAATTGATGGTGTTGATGTTATTGATACAAGGCAAGGTGAAAGTTCAGGTTCGAGAACAGCTTTACAGAGACTAACTGAGGCAGTTCAAATTGCAAAGGAAGCACATCAAATCCATCGAAGGAAAGGTGAGAAAGTAAACCTCGATCGTTTCAAGAGCATCTCTCGATATCTTCACAAATCGGATGATTGGCTTGATGATTGTAGAATTCGAGGTAAGCCACCTCGTTGGAAGATTGAACGAGATGGTAAACAAATTGCTCTATGGTCGTTTGAACGAGCAGGTTTCTCATTTAGTAAAGATGCTGTGAAATATCTTGATGCCTGCTCAGCTTTACCTCGAGTTCATCTCGTTGACGACGTAAAATGGAAAGGGGATTTACACTATGGTATCGTCAAGTCGTTTGAACCTGAAATTCTCATGGGCCAAGATTTGATTGTTATGCAAAATGATGCTGCAGTTGGTCTTGCTAGAAGTATTGCTCCAGGATGGGAATGGGCAGGAACACCTGGAAGATTGGCAAAAATGCATCAACGAATATAGTCTCAATCAGCGATGTGATTAAGAAGGGAGAGCAAGTCGCAAGGCTGCTCGGAGTAGTTAATATGGCACGTATGTACGCATCCAAGAGAGGAAAAAGTGGCTCATCGAAGCCTTTCATGACTGAAGCTCCTTCATGGTCTAACAAAGATGTTAAGGAGATTGAGTCCCTCATTCTTCAATATTCTAAGGACGGTATGTCCACAGCACAAATCGGTACAGTTCTTCGTGACAAGCACGCTGTTCCAAATGTCCGATTAGTTCTCGGAAAGCGTATCGGTGCAGTTCTCAGCGAGAATGGCGAAAGCGGCACCTATCCTGAAGATTTGATGAACCTCATGCGCCAAGCAGTTGCTATCATCGAACACCTTACCTCAAACAGTAGAGATCTTCACAACAAGCGTTCTCTTGAACTAACTGAAGCAAAGATTCGTCGACTAGGAAACTACTACAAAGCAGAAGGTCGTTTAGATTCAGATTGGCGCTACAAACGTGACCAACTCAGACTAATCGTCGAGTGATTGCGAGCATTCATGTGTAACGGGGTTGAGGCCACGTTGGGTCAGACATGCACGATCTACTTCAGACACCATTTCTTTCTCCATTGAAGGAAGATATTGTCAAAGCATCTCAGTATATTGTAAAAGGGCCGTTGGTATTGGCCGCTTCTGCTGATTTAGAAGGACTACTCGCACTTGGGTTTCTTGAAGCAGCTCTCCTAGATGCAGGAATCTCCTATTCTCGACGATTCATACGACCGATGAAGAATATTCCTCGAGACGAACAAAATATTGTACCGGATTACAACGGCATCAAGATTGTGTTTATTGATTCATTCGCAAAAACTGATATTCAGGATTCAGACAAGGTTATGATCATAAAACCAAGAGAGGTAGAAGTACAATTTCCTCATTCTGAACAAAAGAGAAGAGGGACAGTTGATGCCGTTATTCAAGCATCTGCAATTGCATCAATGATTTCACCAAGCGGGGCAAAAGTAACGAAATTTCGTCCATATACTGGTGCAGGCCAATGGCTAATGGAAGGACTTGATACAACGATTGATCCAATTCATACCCTCGTGAGAGATTTTCTACGTGATGAAGGTACTATCCAGATTGTTCCTCTTCCGGAAGTACAACAACCTTGTATCGAAATGATACCTGGCCTCTCTAAGAGACGTCTGAGCAAATTGAGTGACTTGTGGATTGATATGAATGCAAATCAACGTTCACAGGCATTATCTGAATTCAGCCTGCCATCTCTTTCAACGGAAGGGATTTCAACCGCTCGATTTGAAGAGTTGGTGTGGAAACGTATGGTTCTACCTGGTCAAGCCCAAGATTTGGCTTCTATCGTTCATGATTTGCAAAAAGAGTGGCCAGAAACGATTGATACATCTCTCGTTTTTGCAAGTAGATTACTTGATTCATGGCTCCGTACAGGTCACCTTGCTGAATCGACGGATTGAAACACCATGAGAAGGTGGCATAGTCATGGCGATTGAACGACTGCTAACAGGAAGTATACGCGAGCGTGTACAGGATTTGATGTCAACTGAGGATTTGATCATTGAATCGTTCAAGGACATTGTTAAAGACGAACTAAAACTTCATATTCGAAGTAAAATCGAGGAAGACCCAGATTTACATGCAGAAATACGTGAGGCAGTTTCGTACTACTTCCAGCAAAAAGCCCGTTCGGTCTATGCTGAATTGAAAGCGACAAGAGCTGCAACTCGCCTTGGATTACGTCTCCTTCCTGATGAACTCCAAGGTGAAGTCGGTGAAGCACTCATTGGGTTGTTTGAAAAGGAACTTGGGACTCTTTTGGACAAGGCACTTTGAATCAAAAATCATACCAACTCTTCACAGACGAGCGTTGATGTTATACGCTTGTTGTTCAGCCATACATTTGGGGATAGAATGCAGAGACAAGCAGTACTCATATTGAGTTGCTTTTTGTTTGCAATCTTTTTACCTTCAAATGTATTATTTGGAGAATCTTCTGCCGAAGATATGACCGTTTGGAATGACTCCGTAGAGGCTGATTTGTATCTCATTGAATCAGGAGGTAATTCCATACTAAATCCATTTGAGGATTTACTTGCTGAAACCCCCACCTCCGCTTCGTTTGAAACAGCATTGACCTCCTCCGAACAAATTGAGAAATGGGCCCTTCCTTCCGCATGGTCAGGTGTTGTCCCAGATGATACTTGGTCTCTCGATATCTATTACGAGGTATCGGATGCAGGTGGTGCTCAACTGAACTTGTCTGCGACGGTGACTATTGGAGGCTCTACATTCACGGGTTATCTAGATCAAGGTTCCTCATTTGTTCCGGCTGGAAGTGGGTTTGTGACAATTGATGTTCCTGTAGAGAGTGTTACCGTAAGTGGCACCTCCGAGGTATCCCTCACACTGAGTGCTCGTACAATCGTGTTCAGTGTCCCATCAAGCGGCGCTAGTATTGAGTTCCTATGGGGCAGTGAAGAAGAACCTTCAAAAATTTCAGCAAACCTACCTCTTGTTGACCTCACGCTTGAAGAGCCAATTGTTGATGGAGACGTCGTTTATCTTGGATTGCGAATCGAATCACCTTTCGGTATGGAAGCACTTGTGTTTTCTGATTCAATCAGGTTGATTGTTGGTAATATTCCACTTGAAACAGAACCGACAGAGGTCTCCGAAGGAGATGCAATATTAGTCATATGGACATGGGACGGGGCTTCAGGTGGAGTTGAAACAATTGATATCTCAACAGAATATGTTCTTCAGGCTGGTGTAAAACTTACTGGATCAACGTCGTTTGAAATTGAAACGTTTGACAGTGACGGTGGAAGTGGTGGATATTATCCTTTGAATGAACCCTTGCGAAGTAGTGGTAGAGGTTCTCCATTGAGTATTACCATTGACATGGCACTTGAGACAAAGGATGATTCACTCCACTTATCAAGATCCACAACTCTTGAGATCGGTGGCGAAATGGCATTTTGGATGCGATGGGGTATGGATCATATAGGGGATGAAACAATACCCCTCTCCCCTGTGTTAAAGAATTTCCAATCGGGTGCTGTATCAGATGATGAACGAGGAAGTCGTGTCATTGAAAGTCTAGAAGTCAATCAATTTGAAGAATTTATGAAATCGTATTACATTACATATTTCCAAACTGGTTTGGGCATAGAATCTGAGGAACTTCTTGGTGATTTATCAGAATCAGTTACTTTTGCAATCACACTGGATTTGTTGGGCGAAGAACGGGTGACAAATTCACCTCTAACACTTCGTATTGATAGTTTGACTCCTATCGAAGATGGGGGGAATTACAACCTTTTGCGTTCATTCATAAAATCACAGCCATCTCCATTGTGGTCTGGATACGACCTCACAGCTTCCGGTTCAACGTCTATTATGACTTCATTTACGATTGTAGAACTCGATGCTTCTGACCTTTTTGAGATTGAATATCTTCGATTCCCTTGGGGTGAAATGGTGACAATTACTGGCGAAGATTTGACCCAATCGGATGAATTTACGATCAGAACAGTTCCCACTTCCTCTCCGCTGCATGCACCGCTTGGGTTGACTGTACTCGTTGTTATCATCTTGGCAGGTGGACTTTTCTGTGCATTTAGGATTGTTCGCCAAAGAAATCGTTATCCTCTCTTGATTGAAACGATTCTTATCCCAATGGTTTTCCTCATGCATTTCTTTGCTTATCCTCCATTGTTTGTAATTTCAACAAGCGGTGGTGTTGTCTTGATTTGGTTAGCAACCGCTCTTGCGTCTCCAACGGTAGCAACTGGTGTTGCTAAAGATGCTCCAGCCAAGACCCCAAACATCGTCACGAGTTTTCCTACAATCAATTGCCCTCAATGTGGTACTCCCAATCCTGTGACGTCAAATGAGCGCCCAATTCGTTTGGAGTGCACTGGTTGTGAGCGAGTGATTAAGATTGTTGCATGATAACTATCATGAACATCAACCTACAGGCTACGTCATGAGCGAAACAGTAGCAGACCTCGTCCTTGATGACGAACACGTGACAATTGGATTAGAAGATACGTTAGTTGAAGGATGTAAAAGATTGGTAAGCATACCTTCTGGAATTCTCGTTGTTCTTGATGATGATGATCAAGTCAAAGGAGTCATTGGACAACGACAGATGCTCAAAGCAATCGGGAACGGCGTTGATGTTACCGAAACAACATGCAAAGAAGTAATGGAAATGGATGTACTAAAAGTTCCATTAACTGATGCGATAGCAGACGTCATAAAATCTGTAAATGAACGTATGCCTCAAGCCGTGGTTGCAATCAATGAAGATGGAGCGTTTGAAGGCTACTTCTCCCCAGAGGACTATCGTCAGGCGCAATCTATACTTTCAGCTAATCCTTCTTTGGGAAGTCTTGATTGAAACTTATTCATGCATGAGTAAGAAATCATCTTTTCTGATGATTGCATAACCAATACGTTCGAGTTGAACGATTGTTCCAATTGGATATTGATGTTCTTCAACTTTACCCTGTATGTGTTCAATCTTCGCTTGAAGAGGAAGAGTAAGAGTCGCGTCTTTCGATGAATCAGTTGAAACCCAATGGATGATTGGTCGTCTGTCACTTCGAGAGGTCGAACCTAATTCACCACCTTCGTCAATATCTGCAAATTCCTTTAGTCGGTATGTCGTGTTCTGAGAATCTTCCTTTTCAATTAATATCTGATTGCTATGCATAGCAATTTTTCTTTTACCCATTGAGTCATGATTTGGATGAACTGGCATTTCGATGACAGGGGGAATGTCTCCTTGAATGGTGACCTCAACAGGATTTCTTACGAAGGACAAGCGTGGAGCATCGTCATCAATACCTTTTGTATTGTGTGAGAAGAGCGTTGCTAAAGGTACTGAAATGTCTTTTTGGGTCACGCCTAGTTCAATCCAGAAATTTCGAAGAGCACCTGGTTGTATTCCTCGTAACTTGAGTCCCTGCAAAGTAGGGAGTCTCGGGTCATCCCATCCAGTGTACTCGCCATTTTCGATGGATACTCTCATCTTCGAGGTGGAAAATCCTCCCCATTCGTGAACTTTTACTCGACCCCAGTAGATTGTCTCAGGATATTCCCATCCAAAGTGTTCATACAGGAGTGTTTGTTTACGTGTCGAATCCATGAGATCTTTACCACGAACGATATGTGTTACGCCTTGAAGTTGGTCCTCTACTGCACTTTGGAAGTCCAATAATGGCCATACTCGATAAGTTGATCCAATCTGTGGTCTTGGATGAGGGTTCTTTTCAGTGTCTTGAATTCTCAATGCTGGCCAATCACGTAGTGCTGGATTTTTCAGAGTCATATCGGTTTTTACACGGACTACAGCATCACCTGGTCGATATGAACCATCGAGCATGAAGTTCCATCCCTCCAGATTAGCCTCTACAGATTTGTCTCTACAAGGACAATTTTGTTTCGTTTCACGATATGTTCGGAAATCTTCAGCAGAGCATTGACAGATGTAACCAAATCCTTCATTCAACATACGTTCAGCGTGTTCATAATACAATTGGATCCGATCACTTGCTATGACGATTCGATCCGCAGGACGCCCAAGGAGCCACTCTACTTCTTGTGGAATGATATCATATGCATCTAACATTGGAGGCTTCACGGTCGTGTCTGTATCATCAAATCTGAGAATTAGAGTTCCCTTGTGTTCATGCGCATATGTGCCATTGATGACGACACCCCGTGCATGACCAAACGAGAGTGGTCCATTTGGATTAGGAGCAAACCGAAGGACTATTTCTCTTCCATCAGTATTTTTCAAAGGAGGTAGACCTTCTCTTCTTTCCTGCTTTTGACGACCTTCAAGAAGATGAGGTGCTTCTTCGAGAAGAAGAGTTTCGATATGTTCTAGACCTTTTTCTTGAGCAAGCGAATTTGCTTTAGCAACAGATTGACCTACTAAAGGGCTAATCTGTCCACCATGTTGGCGAAGATCAGCACGTGTACTCATTATACGTCCAATAACTGAACCTGCAGCACCTTTTCCATCATATTCAAATGCATTTTGCAAGGAAAGATGCCAAATTAGGTTTTGAGTCTCAGCATCTGGTGACCACGACATAAACTGGCCTGTCATCATTGCTTCATGAACTCGTTGCTTCATCTGGGTTGGAAAAGAGGTTTGACCCAGAAAGTTCTCTTTTCGGCAGTGGTGATTCATAGTTCATCAACCAAAATCGTTCTACAGTTGCCCAAGACCAACGTATTTCCTCGTGGATTCCATTTTCCCTAATCAAATCAGGCAATGCCTTCACAGTGTTCGGATCTGATGGATAACCGCTTCCAACAGGTTTGCCTAGTTCAATAGCTATACGATCGATTTCCATATCTCGAACAACTTTAGCAAGAATCGATGCTCCACCTACAATACGATGGTTTGTATCGGCTTTATGTTCTGCGATCATTGTGGTTTTCATCCATGGCCAACCATTTAATCGTTCAGATATTCGATTTCTAAATCGCTCTTCATTAACGTCACAAGCATCCAGTAAAATGTTGAGTTCTTTGTTGAATGTTTTATGATGCCGATTAAGAATCGAAGCAAAAAGGTCAACTTCCAAAATGTTTAGACCTTGGCCGTAAACTGCGGTATCGATTCGATTTGGTGGACAAATAATCGTTTCAGCATACCATCCTCTTTCAGATGCTTGCTTCTTCAACCAATCATAATGCAGTTTCCGTTTTGTATGTGTAAGATGCTTTGAATCCTCGATGTTTTGTTCTTCTAACATGAATTCATCATCTTTTGGTATTGACAAAAGTCCAACTACGAGAGGTCCGAGAACTGGTCCTCTTCCAGCCTCATCAACACCAACCAATCGCATGCTATCCCTCATAGATCGAATTCCTCATTTTGTTTGGATTTGGGCGGTAAAGATGTTTCTTTAACCAGCCTTCCTGAGATGAGGTTTTGGGTATCATGTCTGATGGTACGTTCCGCTATATTTTGGACAGGTTTCAAGTTTTGATTTTCAAGATGTTGGGTTGCAATTCCATCTGATTGTATTGCATGAGCAATTTCATCCATTTGGGCCTTCTGAGCTTCCAGTGCATGATGATCTAAAACTGTTGTAGCAACATTTCGAACATCTTCAGAAAGAGGCTCTAGAGCCTTAGAAGGTTCTTTTGATGACGCCTTGAATACTGCTTTAAACTGTTCAGGAGATACTTGTGGGCTCTCAGGAATCTGTGTTCCAGTGGTTTTTTTACGTTCAAATTTTTGCAGCCAATCCTCTTCTTCTTCAGGTTCTTGTTGCACGAGTTTCTTCTCAAGATGTTCTAATTCCTTTCGCTGAATACGATCACGTACTGCTTTATTGAGGACTACTGAAGCGATTGCGACTGCTGCAATAACCAGCCACCATGCCATGAACAAATCAGTCACATCAGTTGCAAATTCAGAAAACGAGTATGAATCCTCTTCTTCATCTGTAATCCAACTTTCTCCCAAAAAATCGTACTCTATTGTGTAAATGAATTCTGTTTCTGGATCGAATACTGAACGAACAACAATGTCTAAGACAAGGGTTCCATTTGCAATTTGATTTGTTGGAACATCTGCAGTCCCTCTTATTGTGAAGTTTGAATCTCGAGGTAAGCCTTCGATTTCAAAAGTTCTTGGATATTCAACACCATCTTCCACAATGGCTCCATCTGGAGGATTGAATCCCATGTCTGTTGAATGCGAGGAACGGAGTTGAACAATGAGTCCATCATTCAGGTTTCCATCATTTCGTAATCGGACTGAAAAACTCAGTGTGTCTGTGGAATCAACTTCCGAATTAGCATCCAAAAATGCCCAGTTTACATTTGGTCCAATAAGTACCTCAATCTCATAGGTATTGATGGTAGAACCGCCTTCATATGTCATTTGAAACTCAACCTTTCCTTGGGTATATGCAGTAGCATTTTCATCGATGTTGATTTGAAGAACATCTTCTGTTGTACTTCCATATCGAGGTATGGTGATTATTTCCAAAGGAAGATCCACAGATGACACAAAATCAGGATAAGAAAGTACTTTGATCTGGACCTGATCATTGTAGTTTCCTTCATTTTGAATTTCAAGAGTTGCATAACATGAATCACCCGGTTGAATATACAAGCAATCAGTTGGTAGTATGTTTTCTTCAACACTACGAATCCAATTTATTTCAGTTTGAGCAGTCTTTTGCACACTACGGAATGGGAAATTAGTTGGGTTGATGAATAAATCAACGGCTAATGTTCCACTTGTTTGTAGAGGTGCTTCAACACCGATTTGTATCGTTCTGGTTTCATTAGGAAATAAAATCGTATCTTCAAAGGCGTTGAATAGAGCAACAGTCCACCCATCGATTGACAGTCTATCCGACTTCTCAAGTTGTTTTGTTACTCCGTCAATGACGATATTTCCGAGCATCATCGAAATTGTATCTGGCGTATTGCCAGTATTACGTACGATGACATCGATACGATCATTACCCCCTGGATCAAGAGTTATATTGGGTTCAACAGAATCTATACTTACATTTCTATAAGCAGTTATTTCAAATGAAAATTCCCATGTGATAACTGCATAATCAAGCCCAGAAGTTCCTGTTAAGATGAATGTTGGACCTTCATATGCGAGGGGAACGCCATCAATCACAAGTGGTGCTTCAACCCAAATACGAACAAAATCCATTGAATTTGGTAAGAGTGTCAACATAGAATCTTCACCTTGAATATCATCCATGTTCCAACCCCAATTCCAAGTCGATGTCGTTTGAATACTGAATGTAATATCATCCTGCAGTGATGCATTGCTCGTAATATTTGTCGCTACATTTGTTGTAATTCCAGGGTCGATGACAAAGGTAGATGACTGTGTATTTCCGAATTGGATTGCAGAAGGCGTGGTTATTTGTGTTGTTACATTTAGGTGAGAGGTATGATTATCTGACAGATCAATTATTGAAATTGCTAATGTTTCATTCGCACAAGATGTTGATTGTGGTAATGTCATTGTCCACAAAAATCGATTTGCTTCTCCCGGAGCAAACTCAATCTCCTGACCGTTACCGGAAAAAGTGGCCTGGACGTTTAATTGCAATTGGAGTTTCAATGTTGTTGAATCTTCTCCAAAGTACTCGACATCG
>DAKQ01000156.1 GCA_002496635.1 Euryarchaeota archaeon UBA82
AGGAAACACGTCCTATGGTTCAACTGACATGCTCGATGGAGCTAACGCCGAGATTCATCCCGATTGGGCTTGGGAAGTTGCTGTGAGCGGAACTGGTGAACCTGGTGCTGTTATGGCTGTTCAATCTTTGACCGGAAGCACTTCCTCACGTGGTATTGATGTTTCGGGGGATGTCGCTACGAAAACAATTACCTTCACAGTCAGCAAAGATGTCATTGGAGATGACATACCGAACTATCGCTACATCGTTGTGCTTGGAAGCCAGGATGGATTTGGAACAGGAAAGTGGAGAGATGTTGATGCGACTGCAAGTACATGGACTCTCGGTGGTGGTTCAAATCCAGCTCTCGATGACGGAATCGATTACGATCCAAACGTCATCGACATTGTTCTTGATGGTGAGGGGCAAGAAACCATGCTCTCTTCCTATGATGTGGATGGACATGTATATGCGCAATTGACTGGATTTGAGATGCCAGAGGTGCCTCAACAGATTTTTGGAGCATCAGTCGATACAGTAACTGCAAATTCAGCAGTACTCACTTGGTCAACAACAGTTGCTGATGCAACATCAATACAATACACAACTTCTGAAAATGAGCCTACAGATTCTATGTTGCAAAATCAATGGACTGAACTTGGGAATGAGCATGCTATTACGTTGACTGGACTTGAAGTCAATACTTCGTATTGGGCATATATTCGAGCCAATGATACGGCTGATGTACTGGTGACATTCACGACAAGTAGCATTGTCGACTTGATACCTCCAGAGTTGCTTAATTTGGAAGTAGAGGTACTCGATGATGGAAAAGCTCGAATCAGTTGGTATACATCCGAAAGTTCGACTGAAGAGATTTACTTGGATGATGCCCTTGTATTTTCCAATCAATTCGCTACCAACAAGAATCATGAATATGTCTCAGAAACTCTTTCCAATGGAGATTGGACACTCTTAGTCAAGAGTTCAGATGCCTCTGGTAATATGAATTCCAGCACCCTTTCATTTACAGTTGATGTTTCAACTGGCATCGACCCAGTAGATCCTGTGGATGATACTGATGACCCTGAAGATGAGGATAAATCGTCTTTGAGTTCATCAGGAGTTATGCAAATTGGTGGCCTTGTGGCCGTTCTTCTTATTCTCATTGCATTCATACGTGTGAGAAAAGGAGAGTCCGGTGATGACGAATGGGTATGATTATTGTTCTTCTTTCTTTGAGTTGAGAACCCATTCGCCCAAATAAGCTGCAATAAGAACCATTGCAACTTGTGCCAAACCTCTGAGAATATGCGCCCATAGAGGAAATGTATTTCCGTTTAGTTCGATATCATAGATCCACATGTTTAGATTGGCCCAATACAAAATGATGAGGAGAAAAACAGTCACCTTTGCTGCCAAAACCCTTGTTTTTGGAAGGAGTAATCCGATTCCACAAAGAACTTCAGGTATACCACTGACAAGAACCCAGAATACATCTGAGCCAGGAAGAATCTTTGGTACAATGGCAGTAAACCATTCCGGATCAATGAAATGAAGAATTCCAACATATGTAAAGAAACAACCAAGTCCAATTGCCAGTAGATCACGATGATAGGACCATAACGTCTTCATCGCTTCACCACGATTGTCAAGAGGTCGCCATCTTGTAAAAGATGGTCTAAGCCAACACGCTGCCAATCGAATTTTGCAGATGGGCCCTTTATTCGAGCAAATCTAAACTTTCTCACAAAGTCTCGATGAAGTTTGTTACAAATTGTTCGAACAGTTGAATCATCTTTGACGATCAGAGGTTCTTCCATATCTGCTTCTTGACCCTGCGGCTTGAGATACACTCGCATGAACCCAAGATTATCATAAATGAAATCTTTTAATTCAGTAAGGCCGATGTCCTTGAATGCTGAAATTTCCATAATTGGCCATTCAGCAGGTAAACCGACTCTTGCCCGAGCGATATCTTCCGGGGTTGCGATATCAATTTTATTAATTGCAATAACTGCTTTTTCGTAAATGATATTGCCTGCTAAGCAATCAACAATTTGTTCAGCAGTCGTATCTTGACGTAGTGTTACAATTGCAGATGTGAACCCGAATGATCGAATGATATCACCCATTTCTTCTGGTGTTAGGTGCGTTTGTTCTACTGTGGTGCGGACATCTATTCCACCTTTATCGACACGTTTGATGAAGACAGGTGGACGTTGTTCATTGAGTCGCAGTCCAGAATTATGTAATTCACGATGCAGGACTTTGAAGTGACCATCTTGGAATGGATCAACAATGTAGAGGACCATATCTGATGAACGAATGACGTTGAGGATTTCCTTTCCTCTTCCTTTTCCTTCTGCTGCGCCTTTAATCAAACCAGGCAAGTCAAGAATCTGTATCTTAGCACCCCTGTGTTCCATGACTCCAGGAATACATGTTAGGGTTGTAAACGCATAGCCACCTGTTTCTGAATGAGCGTCGGTCACCTTCGAGATAAGTGTGGATTTTCCTACGGACGGAAATCCAACAAGTGATACAGTTGCGTCACCAGATTTTCGAACTTCGAAACCCTTTCCACCTCCACTTGCTTTGGAATGAGCAGTAGCCTTTTCTTCCTTGAGTTTTAATTGAGCGATTTTCGCTTTCAATTTACCAATATGGGCGTTTGTAGCCTTGTTTTTTTGGGTCTTGTCGATCTCGGCGCGAATCAAATCGATTTGCTCCTTAATCGTCGCCACCGTAACGCCTCATTTGCAATGGCAAGACCGCTGTTCTTGAATGCTCTTGCTCATGAGGCTCAATTCATTGAAAACTTGAAGCCTGTGGAGAAGCCGAATGCCTCAAAGAAGAGTTGTGTTTGGTATGGTACATGGGGCTTGAAATCATCATTCTTTTAGTCGATATCTCACGCCTTAAATTGACCTTGGATTTAGCATGGAATACGCTCTATCAAGGTCTTGAAAAACGCACATTGCGTAACACACGTCCTGTGCAGGATTCTCGATTGAAAATTCTTTTTGATATTGATGCTGAAGCAGAATTACTCGATTGGATGGATGCTCAACCATGGAGCAAAGATGAATCGAAGTCATTCAAACAACTGCTTGACGAATCGACTGATGGAGAAAAAGGCCTTCTTTTAGCTATGAAGTGGGCAAGTCCAGGGGCATGGGAAGTTTGGGAAGGCCGAGCCTATTTGTACCTCGACGTAGCACTTAACACAACCATTGATGGAGAGGATGTTCTCTATGGTGGCCAAACATGGGACAAGGTTCGCAAGGAATTAGCGTGCCTCCCGGAATCCGAGTATGCAGAAAAGGTCTGCATGGATTGGATGGAACGAAGAAAAGCATTAGGTGAAACTCTGGATGAAAAAGAGGATGCACGAATCGTTCCAACCTACGAAGCTCACGATCGAGCTGCCAAATCTCTCGTTTACACAATGAATCGATGGAATTCTGAATCGGATCTGGTTGCCATCATTGGCCGAGACCATCTTGAAGCACGAAAGTGGGGGACAGGCTCATGGAATGTTTCGACTGTTTTGGCACATGGTCTACCTGACGATACGACAGCGTCGGGTTGAAAGACCACTTCTGGCTGGGATGTCTCATGTCGAAGGATGAAGATGTGCCAACGGAAGAGACTCCTGAACTTCATGATGATGAAACTCCTGAATTCGAAGATGTTGCTGAACAGATCGATTTGTCTGAGCATGTAGAGCCGCTCGACCCTTTGGAAGAGGCCACTCAGAGGGCTGAAAAAGCGGAGAAAGAGATTGCGTACAAAGAGGCAGAAATACAAAATGTTCGTAAGCGACTTATGGCAGAAAAATCGACTCTAATCCAGTATGGTGGAATGGGACTTGCACGAAGAATGATTCCAATCTTGAATGACGTTGATCGTGCTCTTCAACAAGTTGAGGAAAACGATGAATCCCCTCTTGCGCAAGGCTTGCGTCTTCTTCGAAACAAGTTATGGAGAGAGTTGGAAGCCGATGGAATCAAAGCTATTGAAGCGAAAGGTTTAGCATTCGATCCATCGAAGATGGAAGCTATCACCACCCTGCCTGCTTCTGAACAATTCCCAGCAGGGCTTGTTATTGATGTTTTAGAACCTGGATACATGTACAAGGAGAGAGTTCTAAGTGCAGCACGTGTGGTTGTAGCAACTGAGTAATCAGCCTGCATGCGGTCCAGCATTTAATTG
>DAKQ01000020.1:0-1057 GCA_002496635.1 Euryarchaeota archaeon UBA82
TTTGTTCATCCGGAACTCAACGATACATTAGCGAAGGATGGATATTCAACAGAATGCTTTGAGAATGCAGTATTGCAAGTTGGAATGGCCAATGAGGGAGATGTTTGTTTTGATATCCCTGACGGTTCTGTAGATGCTGGAAAACGTATTGCAGCCTACTATTGGTGGATTTATCCAAACATGATGATGAACATCTACCCATGGGGCGTTTCAATGAACATTATTGTTCCAACAAGTGTGAACAAAACCACGGTTTTGTTCAAGAGTTATGTTCGAAACCCTGACCTCCTAGACAAAGGAGCTGGTGCTCTTCTCGATAAGGTTGAACTCCAAGATCAAACCGTTGTTGAGGGATGCATGCGTGGACTTCAATCCAGACTGTATCATCGTGGGAGATATTCAGCAACCCATGAAAAAGGCGTTCATCATTTCCACATGAAACTCACACAACAGACCGATTAAGAATCTGTTTTCCTTAGAATTTCGTGTATTGTTTATCAACATAATTTGAGTGTTCTTCTTTATTCATTGGTGGTTTACCTTTTCGAATTAATACAACCAGGAGAAGTAAGATCAAAATGAGTACAGAAATGAGTGCAACCGCCCTCACTGTCTCAGTGCTCATTAGATTCTGTTTCCCCTCTGCTTCTTTTTCTGTTTCTGTTTCAATTAACGTGTCACAGCCATCGGGAATACCATCCATATCAACATCGATTGAATCATCCGAATTTGGGCAAAGATCAACATCGTCCGCAATACCATCAATATCTGAATCGATGAGAATATCACAGCCATCAGGGATACCATCTGAATCGATATCGATGGAATCGTTATGGTTGTTGCAAATATCTGTTGAGTCTGAGACTCCATCATTATCTGAATCAATCAAATCATCACAACCATCTGGAACACCATCCAAATCAACATCGATTGTATCATCAAAGTTATTGCAGATGTCATCAGTATCTGAAACACCATCATTATCTCTATCGATAAGGTCATCACAACCATCTGGTATTGAATCGAAATCGAGATCTATGGCATCATTAAATGAAGG
>DAKQ01000020.1:1435-6392 GCA_002496635.1 Euryarchaeota archaeon UBA82
CCATCTGCATAGACTGATTCTCCAGTTGGTGTTTGTTGACAGAGATCATCCGCATCCATGATTCCGTCTTGGTCTGCATCAGTCGTACTTCCAGGGCTTCGTTGCTCTTCACTGCAACCGTCAACGTACACTTCTGTTGAAACTGGTGTGTCTGGACAAAGGTCTTCATCATCGTTCACACCATCATTATCTGAGTCGATGATTGGATGGAATAAATCAGCCATAGCTGTTGCGATTCTTGAATCCCAGCGAGAGGCATGTTCACGCAATCCTGCTTCATTGAAGTGGATTGTATCATATCGCCACTGTGTTCCATTCAAGTCATCTGTAGGAGGGCCTGGATAAGTCAATGGATCAGCATCTATCACCGCATTTTGGCCTTCAATAATCCACCCCATTTTCACAGGGTCGCCGTTCGGAACAAAACTCACTCGAGCTACAATCCATGGGATTTCGTAGCCAGCATATTCTCGACTACCAAGAACGACTTCCCCGAGCATTCGTGCATAATCATCTGCAGCAGTTCCTCCCGCATTGCTTTCACCTTGATGCCACAGGATAGCTCTTGCTCCATTCGGCTCAACCGCATCCAAGGCGTCTGTAATACGAGGAAAGAGGTCGTTCTGGCTTGGAACCCATCGATCGACTTGGGTACCACCATAACCAACAGAAAGGAAACCAATTGGTACATCATAGCGACTTGCGAGTAAATCGCCCGCTACTGGCCACGGAGAGCCACTGTTTCCTGTAGCAGCAGGTTGTGGGTCGTATCCAAAACGCCAGCCACTCGGACCCCAAGTGCTTACTCTTGAGTCAGTGGGTGTAAGTGGAGCGTCGCCAGAATTCGCAGAGTTGGATTGGCCTGCAACGATGAATACTTCCCCTACACCAACTGGATTCACGGTGTGTAGGGCCAACTGATTACCGTTATTCATGAATCGGAATTCAAGACGATGCCATCCCGTTGGAACCTCAATGGTTCCATAGAAATTCGAACTTAAAGGCACTGCAACCGAGACCCACTCTGATTCAAAGTCAGTTTCAAGCGTGATGTATCGTCCTTCAATGAGATCAACTGAATATTCTGTTGAACCACTCACTGAAAAAATACCTTTATTGTATTCATCACGTTGAACGATTTGATGATTATCTGGTGATTGTAATGTAATCATTAATTCAGATGGAGTAGGGCCTGAGCGCACTAAAATAGTCATGCTTTTCAGCGAATATTCGGCAGCATTCGAAGCAAAGGTCCAATCCGGATCTTCCTCTTGATCAGGATTACTCCCTATTCCGAGATCGTCGATATTTGAGCCGCCCCACGCGTTGTAAGCAAAGAGCGTTTGACCTGATTCGTAGTCGTGCACTTGCATGCTTCCGTAACCCGCAGAATTAACACTGTATTGAGCGTCTGCAAAGTCATATTTCGAACCGTCTCCATTTGGAACTCCTAAGTCGTTTGCAGTGCCATAATTTGTCCCCCAGAATTCTATGACTCCAGTATCAATTACCCCAAGTGAGGATAGATTCGGATGATTAGATTGGATTTCAACATCTGTTAAGAGTTGATTATGGACGATTCCAGAGTTAAAAGTCGGAACTCCTAATTCATCAGCATGAATGGTCATACTTGGGAAAGAGACAAAGACCCAGGTTCGTCCCTCATTTGGCTTTTCTAATTCAAGATAGTAAGCAACTCGATCGAAGGTGAAATCAATGCTTGAACTGGAATCGACTGAATATGGAACTGGATTATTGTTGTATTGAGCCTCATCAGGGATGTCCAACTGATACACAACCGTGTAATCATCTGAACCATTCACATCATTGGAGAACGTCTCTTGGATAGGAGGAAGGTCTTGAAGGGCATCTTCCACTGCTGGCGTCCATGATGAAACCAAGAAAAGGAAAATCAAGGAAACTATCAATCTCCTTCGACCCATATTAACGGGTATTCATAGTGAGATATATACTCATACATCGCAATTTACGGGAAAAGCCAATCAGTACATTCCTGTTGGAGACGACTAGTGGAAGGAAATGAATAAAGTAAATCTCTCAGAAAAATTTGCTCTCTTTTCGGAACATTGGACTCCGAAAATCATCTCAGAACTCAACGATTATCAAATTAAAATTGTCAAATTGAAGGGAGATTTCGTTTGGCATGATCATGGTGATACCGATGAATTCTTCCTCGTCATCGAAGGAACAATGTTCATCGAATTTGAATCAGAAACAATGGAACTCTCACAAGGAGAAATGTATGTTGTACCAAAAGGTGTGAAACATCGACCATACGCTCACGAAGAGTGCAAAGTGATGCTCATTGAACCATCTGGCGTCGTTAACACAGGAGAGGCTGAGAGCGAACTTACAGCCTCAAACGATGTTTGGATCTGATTATTTATTCAAATCCATCCGTATTCAAGAAGCCCTGTTAATGCAACGAGACCCTCAGGGTACAAGCGATGGAACTACTCTTCCTCATATGAGAATCTCTTTAGCGATTTGTATTTCGATTCGTTTTCTTCCAAAGCATTACGCAAGACAAGTCCATGGTAAACTTTGATCTTCTTTTCCTTGACCATGAGATTAACCTTGCTCTCCAATTCGATAAGCTCCTTCAATGATTTAGCAGCCTCAATCTCTGCTAAACATTTCTTGTATTCGCCTCGCCTAGCAAAGAAAATCGCAAAGTAAATTGGAACTAAGAGGAACGGAATAACCAGTTCTTCAAAGACAATTTCACTAAGGGCAGATAAGGAAATTTCAATACTTTCAGCATCATATTCAGAACTGAATGATTCTCCTGACAAACCTCCAGAATAGAAAAATCCTGTACCTGTACCAAAGTAAAGATTGAACGGTGTCTCCTCTATATCATAGACATCAGAACCTCGGTCGAGTTCAACATCGTCTGGCCAACCATCGTTATCATTGTCATCATCTAAGACATCTGGAATTGTATCTTTATCAGTGTCAAGGGGCGTTGAGTCTGCATTGTAAGGATCATACAGGATTGTACCAGAAGAAGCTGCACGTTCCATTTCATTGCGAATACCATCTCCATCAGCATCATCATCATAAATATCTGGAGTAAAATCTCCATCAATGTCAGAGCATCCTTTTAGTCGATACCTACTCTTGCCATAGGTGAATGGACAATTATCAGATTTCGCATGTAACCCTTGATCTGCGTAACCATCCCCATCCGTATCAGACCAGATGCCTGAATCCTCGGGCCATACATCGACATCATCCAGACTCAAATCTCCATCCATATCTTCATCGGCAACATCTCCTATCCCATCACCATCGAGATCTCTGGACTCATTCGCATCATTCGGGAACGCATCCGCACCCATCGATTCATTCCAGTTCACATCTGGGTCTGACCACCCATCACCATCTGAATCGAGACATCCGACTCGGTCTTCGGTGGATTCTCCCGGCGCTTCACAGGACGTGGAAGGAGTTTCATCGGCGGAAACCTGTACGGAAAAAAGTAAAATTGTGACTAGAAGAAGTGGAACGATTTTGGACTTCATGGCTGGACTCATTGATGAAGATTAATTGGTTTATTGGAACGCAATCAATGCAAACCTTTCAATAAAAGAAACCCTAAACGGAGCCATGAACAAAATTTGGGCACTCTTGGTAACATCTCTTCTCTTCTCACCACTGGCGGGATGTACTTCTGATGAGGGAGATGAAACTGTCGTGTTTCCAGTCTTTTCTGCTCTTGCTGATAACGATGAAGTGTATGATAACTCAAGAATGAGTGGGAATCCATTTATCGTTATTTTCTCTGCTGAATGGTGCAACAACCCATGTTACACGAGTATGCATTCCATTTGGGAAACCCTGCCTGAGCTTCCTGTCTTAGTGATGTCAACTGATCCGGCAGAAAACGCAAGCGGCATTACACTATCAGAGTGGCATGACTCTGCAGATGCGTTCGATGATGATGACGATAACAGTGGTGTGTCGCTTACGAGTTATGCATTCATGAAAGGTCATGAACCCGGAGAAAAGCTTGGCATCACTGCACCCGGCACTGTTATTTTCGTCAACTCGGTTGGAGAAGTAACAAAAACGCACGTCGGTATACTCGATGATTCAACTGAAATCCAAAAGTTCTGGGATGAGGCAAGCGGTACTGCTTGAGGCTGGGATTAACATGGTCTTTACACACGACATGTCGCAATGGCTCGGATTTTCTATTGACGAGGATTGGCTTGAAGAAAACATCTCTTGGAGAGATTTCGAAACAGGTGTGCGTTTGGGAAAACTCAAGCGGGAAGAAAAGACTTCACTTGTTCTCTACGAAGCAGACTCTGAGGTCACAGTTGATGCGTTTATGCCACACATGCATCCAGGCGGCGAAGCATACGTTGTCCTCAAAGGAGAAGTTTGGGATGAAGACGGTACCTATCCAACTGGATCAATCGTCTGGATGGATCCAGAATCAACACATACTCCAAAAACAAAAGGGAAAACTCTCATTCTCGTATTGTGGCCACAAGGCGTCAAATCAGTTTGATTACTCTTCAAGGTCATACTCGCCACTGATGAGCATTCCATCGAACAGAAACGGTCCTGCTGGAACGACTGCTGCGATGAATCCATGAAACAGAGCGGTCATGTTCCAGTGTCTTCCAACACCATAGAAGAGTGCTCCTAGGAAGGCTAGGAAAAGGAAGCCATGGATTTGTCCGACAAGAGATACAAGCGATGGGTCTCCTCCAATATACTTCACTGGCATTGCAACTGCAAAGAGAATCAACGCAGAAAATCCTTCTATATAACTCAGAAATGAGACGATTTGTTTCATGATGAGGCCTCCACCATCGGTCGGCTTGAACCACATGACGGGCACTGCTGTTCATCACTGCCTCCATAATCATGCTTACAAGCAGGACAGGTTCCAGAGAGGACAAGTTCACCAATTGCCGAA
>DAKQ01000024.1 GCA_002496635.1 Euryarchaeota archaeon UBA82
TCCATCGGTACAAAGGAATTCTATTGTCACTTTTCAGGAGTTGAACATCGAACTGGAAATGCAATGCACTACACTCAAATCAAGAAGTCTGACCTCAACTTTGAGCCACTTGCAGAATTTATTGTCGAAGACGGAGGATGGTTAGATATCACCCTTATTTCCGATTCACCGCTTCTTGAGCACGATGCAATGTACATGCTACAGAACATTGACAAAGCCAAACATAAGCAACTCGAGCGAAAAGCACGAGAAGATCGACGAAGAGCACTCGCTGCTCAAACTGGAACGTCTATCGAAGATATTCAGCGTCGAGAAGAAGAGATGGCTAAACTCCGTCAAGGTGGCACTGCAGAACCTGTTGCAGAAGAACCCGTCGTAGAACCGGTAAAGGAAGAGAAAAAGCCAGAAAAGAAACCAACAAAAGCTGCTTCGAAGAAGAAGGAAGCCAAAGAAGAGGATTTCTCTTTTGAAGAAGAAGACGATGATGATTTATTCTGATTCGGTGACTTCATTCCACATAAGAAACCAATTCTTGAACCTCAAATTGTAGGCAATGCACATAAGTGCAAGGATTACGAGGATTAACCTCATGGCACATATCGCAGTTTTAGGATTAGGTAATTGGGGGACGGCTATTGCACGACTTTGGCTACTTGAAGGCCATAATGTGAAGGGATGGACAATCGAACAAGAAGTCTATGAGTCCATTATGATGGACGGTGTGAATCGAAAATACCTTCCTGATCAATCCGTTGAAGGCATAGATGTGACAATGCGTCTTGAAGAAGCAATGGAAGGCGTCGAGATTGTTGTCTTAGCGATTCCATCTTCAGTGATTCTCAACGTTGTAAACGACGTTATTCCTCATCTTAGACCAGGGCATGTTCTTCTCGACTTAGCGAAAGGACTCGCCCCAGGTAAGCGACTCATTTCAGAAGCCATTCATGAATCTCTTCGTGAAGCAGGCTGTTCAAATCCTCTTGCAGTCCTTACTGGACCAACCATTGCTCCTGAAGCAGCAAGTGGTGTAATGACGACTGCTCTCGTAGCATCTGAGGATGTTTCAGTAGCAAACCGATTGGCAGAGACACTTTCTACGCCTACGCTTCTCCTTCATCCTGCGTCAGATCCAGAAGGTGCAGAACTATGGGGAGCGTTCAAGAACGTCGTTGCACTTGCTTGTGGACTTGTTGATGGTTTGAAGACAACAGGTACGCTTGGCGGTGACAATCTTAAGGCTGCTATTTTTAGTGCTGGATTCAAAGAAGGATGTATCCTTCTCCCACTCCTAGGAGCAAAGGCAGAGGTCGCATTTGGGCCGGCTGGTCTTGGAGACATGTATGTTACATCGACATCTCCATTTGGCAGAAACAGGTCTATGGGCGAAAAACTTGGAACAGGGTTGTCCCTTGAAGAAGCACTTGAAGAAATGACAATGGTTGCTGAAGGCGTTCGTGCTGCTCGTATGTTCAGAGATCGTGCGATTGATCAATCAATTAGTATTCCATTCACAAAAGCACTCAATACTCTGCTTGACGGTGATATCGACGCAGAAGAGTGCTGCCGTAGAATGGTCCTATTGGGTTAATGTCTAGTTTGAGAATTTGTTGAATAAGGCAATTGTTCAAAGCCCATTACTGTCCTTTAACAAACGGTTAAGAGTAATCGTGTTAGGAAGTTAACATGGGCAAACGAGGAGTGCTTCTAATCAACGTAGGAACACCCGATGAACCTACGATACCTTCCGTAAAAAAATACCTTAAAGAATTTCTTTTAGATCCGGATGTAATCGACATCCCTGCACCTCTTCGACACCTTTTAGTTAGAGGCATTATCCTTCGTGTACGTCCTAAGAAAATTACCCCATTATATCAAAAGATATGGATGGAAGATGGTTCTCCGCTACGTGTTTACTCAAGCCGAATAACTACTTCGTTGAATGAAATGTTCAAAGATACTGAATTTGAATTCAGTATGCGATACGGCAACCCGAGCATTGGTGCTGGACTAGCTAACCTCCGAGCGGCAGGTGTTGATGAACTCCTTTTGCTACCGATGTTCCCGCATTATGCTCAAGCAACAACTGAATCATCTCTAAAACACGCTCATAAGCAACTCGCTGCAATGAACTGGGCACCCTCTCTTCTTGAGATGCAACATTTTGAGACTGAAGAAGAATATACAACTCCTTTAGCCAATTCAATACAATCTCACATTGACAAAGACACACACCTTTTGTTTTCCTATCATGGCCTACCGATATCCCACGTAAAGCGGATTGATAAATCTAAAAAGCACTGTCAGAAAACTGATGATTGCTGTTCTATAAAATGTGATGCTAATCAGTTATGCTACGCCCATCATTGCATGGAAACAACACTATCGGTGGTTGCAAAACTTGGACTCGGAATGGATGAATGGTCTTTAAGTTATCAAAGCCGATTAGGTCCTGTAAAATGGCTCGAACCATCGACTGTAAACAAGGTGGAACAACTCGTGAAAAGAGGTGTGAAGAAGTTAGCCATCGTCGCACCAGCATTCCTTGCAGATGGATTAGAGACACTTGAAGAACTTGACATAGGTATACGCGAACACTTCTACGAACTTGGGGGAGAAGAGCTCACAGTTATTGGCTGCCTCAATGATGATAGTGAATGGATCAAAGGCTTAGGAGTGTTAATTGACAAAACATTCCAAACCGCATCAGCCTAAATCAAATCTACTAAACGCTCGGCCTCTGGAATTACATACGTGATTGAAACTCCTGAAAATTGAATAAAGGGACTAGGTGCTTTATCATCTGATGCATTCAGAGTGATTATTCCTGTAGATTAGGAATCTTAATTATGAAA
>DAKQ01000154.1 GCA_002496635.1 Euryarchaeota archaeon UBA82
GTTAACGGAAGGCTTCACCTTCGCTGGTAATTCAATACTTCTTGTAACTCAATTCAGAGATCATTTTGTCGAGAGCGCCCTGTGCAGATTGTTGGTGTTGAGGACCAAGTTCTTCGCGACCATATCGAGCCATCTCAAACATGTTGTCAAGAGCCTGTAGTGAGTCATCACTAATACCAGGAGTTGCTTGACGAATAGCTACTTCGAATTCTCGGACTGTCTCGAAGTCTCTACGCAACAACCCTCTGGTTTGAAGAGAAGCGCATAGATTCTGATAGCAATTGAAAATTGCTTCTCGTATCGAATCACCTGCTGCCAAAAGTTCAGCAGTATATTCGAAGACTTCTGCCATCTCCGACATCAATTCAGATTGCTTTCTTCTTTGATACATGACTACTCCAGTTGCAACCGCTGCTGCGAGGAACATGACAATAACGTATGTCCAGACATTAATTCCTGCTGTATCTTCTTCATACTCATATCCTGGGCTAAAGCCTTGATCTCCCTCGAAAGTCGTTAGAGTCTGTTCAGAAAGACGTTGGTCAGTAATGACGATTTTAATTCTGACTTTTCCAAAGGTATCACTGTCTCCATACGGAGGGTCGTTGTTGAACTCAAAGGTTGCGACACCGTCTGAATCTGTGAGTGAAGTCATAGCGGCCAATCGGGTGCCGTTTTCAGAATCGAGATAGAATTCAACAGCAATACCAGGCAACCCTTCTGATGTGTCGATAGCAATAATCGAGACACTACCGTCTACTTTTTCATCTTCATTCTCAACAATTGTATCAATCGATGTTGTAATTTCAGCATTTACCTTGACATACAGTGCATGAGCACGTGAAGCTCCATTGATGTAAAGAGCAGTATCTCTAGGCACATCGAGACTAATGTACTGAGGGCCTGGTTGTAATGAGTTTGGTGTTGTTACAGTGAATGTGAAATTACCAACGCTCCATTCTTCTTGTACACCGCTGAAGCAGAAGGCTGCCTCAAAACCATTGACGCAGTTTGAACCGTTACCAATGTAAATGACGACATCTTCAAAGACTTCACCAATTCCACCAACTTCAGAAATACTTCCAGTAAGTCTGATTGGGTTTGCAATGTCTGAACGAACTGATGTATCAGTTGATGTAGCATCGATTGTGATCAGGATATCAGCCCAAACTGTAACCGAACCATTGGAGGATGTACTCAGGTGCTCTTGAGTCCCTTCAAAGATAACTTCAATTGTATGATCATTACCTCGCGCCAAATCCATTCCTGCAAGGACTGTTGTAGAATACATTCCTTCAGAGTCGGTTGTCACAGTTGTCATGAGAACACCGTCGAGATAAACAAGCACATTCTGATTTGCAATACCATCTTGATCAACTGTATCGATATCGAATAATCTACCTGAAATGGACCAGAAATCCCCTCGTGTTGCGTCCACTCCATCTACAAACTCGACAGTTACTGCTGAGCGATGTGAAAGGAAGAACGATTGATTTGCAGAACCCTCTCTGTAGTATCCTTGAGCGATAACGTCTGCTTCAAGCAAGTTATCACCGAAGTCAAAGAAGTCTTGAACTGTCCAATCATATGAGAAGGTACCATCCGCACCTGTGGTCACTTGAGTTAAGACAAATCCATCAACCTTCAATTCAACAACATGACTGGAAATAGGTTGGAGTTGATTGTCGAGTACAGATCCAGTGATTGTTACAGTATCTGTAACTGCAAGCGGACTTGGAACTGAAACATCAACCAGAATCTTACTATAAATTGTCCATGTACCGTTTGAGGCACTTGGAAGATAGAAGGACGTCCCATTGAATTGTGTTTCAAGAACAACTGGTCCGAGTGTTGCATCAGCAGGTACTGGGATTACCGCAGTAAACAAACCAGTTTCGTCTGTTGAAACATTCGTCATCCAAATTCCACCAAGATAGATGTCAATACTCTGATCGAGTAGAGGATTGTCAACCACATCAAGAAGTCGTCCTTGGACAGTCATTGTGTCTTCTCTATCGACTGTTCCTGTTGAAGTAATAAGAAGAATTTGTGTAGGTACACTAACATTGAAATTGATCATGTCGCTACTTGCCATGTAGAATTCAGGATCGACAGCATCACCAATACCAATTGGATCAACCCAATCGCGACCACCTGTGAATTGAACTTCCACCATGTGGCCACCAGATGCAGTTGATTCTGGTACTGTGTAAGCAATTGAGAATGCTCCAGTAAGTGCATCTGATTGCACACTTGCGACAGGAACTCCATCCACAAGCATACGAACAATTGCTACGGATTCAACACCATCAACATACAGTGGCATACCGATATCATCGAGCAGCGTCCCATTAACGTACAGGATTTCTCCTGCGATTAATTGTTCTGTATGTTCAAGGATGGTCATATTGGTTTGTGCAAGAATCACATATTGCGTGGAAGCATTGTATCCAATCAATCCTGTTGTACCTGGGATTCCAAGGTATGAAGCTTGAACGTCTGAGAATCCAACGGTTGCATTGAATGGAACGAGGAGTGACCCATTTGCAGTTCCATTTAACGCAGTCGTCACTGTTACTGAAACTTCGTCGGTTTGATCTGTAGCAGGGAGCGTGAAGGTAATTTGTTGACCACCTATGGTACTTCCTGTATTATCTTTAAGAAGAATTCTGACATCAAGGATTGTTCCCCTTTCGGTTCTATCGTTCAGTGTTGGTTGCCCTAAAGCATCAAGAGATGGCTCAAGGAATGTAATCGTCGAATAACCTCGGCTATCGAACGATGAATTGTTTTTCGAACCAACATAGAAGTTGACTGTCGGAACAATCGATGCCTCGAGCACGTGTGTTCCTGCCTCAAATCCAGGAGTTAACGTTAGCGTTGCATTCCACCATCCACCATCTTGTACCGAACCATTACTTACTGAGAATCCAACAGGCTGATTGTCAATTGTGAACAAAACATTTGCTGTTAGGCGTGATCCATCTCGATTCGTTAATCCAGTTCCGTTATCTGAAACAACACGTCCTGAGACATTAAAACTTGAGCCAGCCACAGGATTATCCGTAATCTGATCAACAACGAGGAAGGTAAGTGAACGAACGGTTACGCTTGAGAGATTGGCTTGCGAAGAAAGTAAATCCGAACTTCCGTTGTAGAAGTAACTGACAATAATAAGGCCAAGCGGATGGCTGTTTGGAATACTAAACGAGGTGTTTGCTGTACCAGAACCATCTGTAGTAACAGTTGGTAGCCATGTTTCATGGAAGAGTGTTGTAACACTTGAATTGCCAATAGGCCTGAAGTTGAAACTAGATTCAACTAAAGTCGCACTGAGGTTTACCGTCTCTCCTCTGTTCACCAAAACAGGATTCCCCGGTTGGAGACCTTCAAGTTGCGTTACACCGAAGACAAATACTGCGTTTTGAATTTCTGATGGAAGATAATACAAGGAAGAATCTTCAACAACTTCAACGACAAGTGTTCGAGGACCACGGACAGTTCCGTTGTTCGACACATCTGTAGGAACTGTCAGAT
Source organism: Euryarchaeota archaeon UBA82 (assembly GCA_002496635.1). Lineage (GTDB taxonomy): Archaea > Thermoplasmatota > Poseidoniia > Poseidoniales > Poseidoniaceae > MGIIa-L2. The sequence continues at coordinate 3,538 of DAKQ01000154.1, forward strand.
TGAAGCTACCATTGGAAAGGGTTGGAACACCGTTTCTAAGCAATTCCTCAGGATTCGATTGCCAATATACATCAAGGCGTACACCGGATATGAGAGGTCGCAATGGATCATCATCATCAAGAATTTGACCTTGCATATTGAAGTCAACACCAGCTGTAATAGTCGAAGGAAGAACGTCAATACGGATATCTGTTGGAACTTGGACTGTCACATTGACAAAGGTACTGTTGCCTGTTCTACGGCTATTACCAATCGCTAGCGCCGCTGTTAAGTCATCAGCAACAAACATCTGCAGAGTATATTGACCAGGGGCAACACTGGAAGAACCCCACGTAAAGGTTGCATTACCCTCAGCATCGGTGACTGCAGTTCCCAGAGAAACATTGGTATTACCATAGTCCCAGATGTAATCGACTGTAACGCCTGAAACATTGGAGTTGTCGGCAACATCGAAAACAGATGTATTGAACACGACTGGTTCCCCTGAAACAAATTCCATTACAGCGAGTTCTTCTTCTACCAAGAACTCAGACTCAATACCAACAGTGACGGAAGGCAGGGTAGGTGGATTCGGTGGAATTGATGTATCAACAACTCGGTAATATGCGCCGCCAGGTGGTGCCATTGCTTCGAAATTAAAGTCAATAACAACCTCATAACCGTTTGATGGAAGAATTGT
>DAKQ01000071.1 GCA_002496635.1 Euryarchaeota archaeon UBA82
AGACCTATAGCACTTTCACTTTTCGTTTACCTCTCGTTCGCTGATTGATATACAGCCGCCAGTGAATTTGATTCATGGACAACCAAATCCCGACATCGTTTGCTGCCTTGACAGCATCGCATACCGACTCCGCAGAACCACTGTGGAATCACCGAACAACAACCCATTTCGCTGATCAGAGTGGAAGACTCCCTCAACGCATGGCAGATATGACATGGGAATCATGGCATCAACCAGGACAACCTACAAAGATTCCAGTCACAACTACTCTGACTCATCTTCTACGAAGAGCATCCCTACGAGGTGAAGCTTGATGTCACGTACAAAGAGATTGCGAGATGCTATTGATGAGTATCTAGAATCTGTAGATGCTGCAAACACAACCGACATTCTCGATCATGTTAACCAGCGTTTCAGATGGGGCGCAACAATGAATCAATTAGGAAATGTTTTGGCTCGAGACCGACGGTTTGTCAAAGTTGGATTTGATGAAAACACCGACATCGGTGGCTTCCGAATGAGAGTCTGCGTTTGGGCAAGAGTCGCTGCTTGAGATAGAAGAGACAAAAACTGCAATCCTACTGGCCACTGTATGGCCAACAAGATTCTCGCATCATTTGAATTGATGCGAATGAAGAATATCTTGCTTGCCAGCATTGCAACTCCAGTTGGAGCATTACTTGCACTGGGAGATTTTTCTTCGATAACAGAATATCCTGAAGTTATTTTTGCAACTACTTCAGTCCTCTTCTTCATGGGTGCAGGAAATACGATGAACGATTTGAGAGATATTGAAATCGATCGTATTGCACATCCAAACCGTCCATTGGCGAGAGAAGCATTGTCGGAAAAAGAGGCTAAAAGACTCACGATTTCTTTAGCCCTTCTGAGCCTTGGCTCCCTCGTAGCATGTTGCTTAATGATGGATGATGAAAGAACATATACGCTATCAATTTACTGTATTGTTGCAGTTCTCATGCTTTCATATGACTCTTTTTTGGAATTGAAAAATAAGGGATTGGTGGGGAATTTTAGCATTTCACTTCTCGTAGCAGCCGTAACATTGTATGGCGCATCTTCTGTAGGAGAAGTGACAAATCCGCTCATTTGGTATGTGTCGGGCGTGGTGTTCTTTGTCAATCTAGCTCGAGAGATTGTCAAGGACTGTCAGGATCTTGATGCTGATTCTGAATCACGAGTTACATTGCCAATGAAAATAGGTTTGGAGAATAGTAGAATGGTGGCTTACGTCATGACATTGTTTGGTTTGGTCATGTTGTATATCCCTTACTGGCAAGGACCATTTGAATTTGGACAATTATTGTTCCAAGCACCAGCGATGTTGGTTCTAATTACTCTCAATGGACCTATGTGGAAAGGTGATGATTACGTTGCAGCAACACGACTGCGTATTGCTATGCTCCTTGGTTTGCTCGGATTTATACTGACGCTTGTTGTTTAGACAAGTCCCATAAATTCACCCATTGCACTCCAAGCATCTGGCGAGATAAAGTAGCATAAAAGAGACATTTGAGCCCACATTCTGTTTTCTGCTTGATCAAAGACAATTGATTGTTCGTGATCCATAACCCAATCGGTTACTTCATCGCCCCTATGAGCAGGTAGACAATGCATGAATCTCCATCCATCATCCATGTTCGAGACCATATCTTCATTGACTTGATAGCCCTCAAACGATTTCATCTTGTTTTCCATATGTTCTTCACCCATCGAGATGAAGACATCCGTGTAGACAACATGTGCTCCATCTGTGGCTTCTTTGGGATCAACAGTTCGCATCAATTCCGACTTATGTTCTGCAGCATATGCTGTTGAACGCTCAACAACATCCTCATCTGGTTCATATCCTTCAGGAACTGCGTATCTGAAGTCAATACCAAGCATAGTACAAGCGAGCATCAAATCGTGAAGAACGTTATTTCCGTCTCCAACCCATGTTACAACAAGATTCTCTCGATTATCGAAATGTTCCATGATGGTCATTAGGTCAGCAGCTGCTTGACATGGATGATGTTTGTATGAAAGAGCGTTGAGAACGGGTACTGTAGCATGCTTTGCTAATTCAGTAACATCCTCGTGGCCATAACATCTGTAGGTCATACCGCCTAAGAAGCGAGAGAGAACTTGGGATGTGTCTCCAATTGTTTCTGACTTTCCAAGTTGGATGTCATTCTTGAGAAGTGTTAGTGCGTTTCCACCAAGCCGATCAATACCCACTTCAAATGAAACACGAGTTCTGGTTGAAGGTTTCTCATAAATGGAACCAATTGTCATCGTATCAAGAGGCATGAAGTTGAGAGCAACTTCGTCTCCTTGCTTCCACAAACGCTTGAATTCAATTGCCCATTTGAGAATTTGCTCAAAGTCGTCTTTTACATCATCAATTGCAAGAAGGTGGTTCACCATGACTTACGCTCGGGAAAGAAGGTTACAATGTTTTTCAAACAAAATCGTCCTGATCTTTCTCGTATTCGATGTCACTCGCAAAGCCATCACGGGCATCACTCATTCCACCAAACATTGCTTGAGCGAAGGTCAAGATATCGGCAAGACCTTCTTCGAGTTCACTTGATAATGGAGTTAAACCGGGACTCTGAGCGAATTGTTGCATCAACCGAAGTTGGTTAATTGCAAACTCAGTTCTCTGACCCCCTGCCTCATCGTAAAGTGCCATTTCAAGAATCTCTAATCTCTCCGACCATTCAAGAATCTTCTCAAGTTCATCGGCATCGAGAAGATCACTTTTTGAAAGGAAATTCTTTGTTGGAAGTCCCAAACGGAATTCAACAATCGATGACAAAAGCATTTGCGAAACAAATCCTGAAGGTGATCGAGATAGCATTGGGTCGAACAAGTAAATAATTGCTGACTGTTCTCTGCCAAGGACTTCAATGAGGTGATTACTCGCTTCTCTGAACGCGAATAATTCAACTTGCCCTGGTGTATCCACAATCATCATTTCACCCGTGAGTGAATGAAGTTGCTCAGCGACATCACCTGCTTGTGAAGCGAGTAAATCTGCTGCAAGAATCTGAGCACCATTTGGACCAAGATCATATTCAGTCATTACTTCTGTTAGTGAAATTAAATCTCTTACATCGAATTCAGCATCATAATGGACTCGTTCTGCTCCTGGATCCAAGTTGACTGCAATGACATCCGTCTCTAAGAATCGAGACCATCGTTGAAATGAAGTTACGAGTGAGGATTTACCTGCACCTGCAGTTCCAACAACAAACAGTACTGGGGGGGTTCCACTATCGAGTCCGACCATGTCTGTGGCTCCTACCCAACATACATGAACTAAACGCAAAATTCGACCGATTTTCCAAAACTAACCAACAGAACGGTTATGTGCTAGACAACAATGGCAAGCATGCAGATTCCTGCACGGAGGAGAAAAAATGTCTGACGAAGAAACAAATCAACCTGAAGCACCACCGGGCCTTCCGCCTATGCCGCCAATGCCTGAAGCACCACCAGCACCGCCT
>DAKQ01000157.1:0-6400 GCA_002496635.1 Euryarchaeota archaeon UBA82
AAATCATCTCTTAACATGGTCTGCAGTTATGCTCTTTGGTTTGGAAATTCATGATGTATGTAGCGGATATTGGGTGTTTGATAAAGCAGCTCTTCATCAGATGAACCTTAACAGTATGGATTTTGAAATTGAAGCAGAAATGTATGCTGAATGTGCGGTTGCAAATATTGATTTACGAAATCATCCAATCCAATATCAACCTCGGATTGGAGAACCTAAACTCGGTTCAATACGTGATGGCTCTTCAATTTTGAAGAAACTCATTATTCGACGATTGTTCCCTCATCCTGTTGACGCTGAACTTGGGAGAGGTAAATTATCGCTTCATTCCAATCAATAAATCAAAGGAAACCAAACCATAGTTGTGGGAATCGGTTGAAGCAGTTGGGTCAGGATTATCTCCTTCGACAAACAATCCATTGGGTTTGATATGCAAAACTCGTTTTACACAAATACGAGAAGTGTGCGTTGGATCTCTGAAAACAATGATTTCTCCAATATTGATCTCCTGGCCTGAATAGACCAAAGCATCGAATGTGTCGCCATGTCTTAGAGTAGGCCACATGCTGTCGCCGTTAACGACTACAGCAATTGTGTTCAAGTTCAAACCCTCAACTTGCACGGATCCAAGAGACTTCTCGTCCCTTTACGGACCAGAACATTTTGTGAATGTTTTCAACTGCGTCCATAAGTTCTTGAGCGTGTTGTTCCGAAACTTCGACCTTACAAGCGGAGCAAAGTTTTGCTGCTTGCCAGAATGTGTCATGGAGGCCAGGAAGTGATTCAAGATGTTGAGGCTTGAAGAAATCAGTCCAAAGTACGAGAAGTTCTTTCTTGCACTTTTGGGCTTCTTCCTCTTTGATGGCTGCAAATCTGCTCATCGTGTTAATGTATGATGCAGAGCTACAATCGGCATCGCCTGCGCTCAAAGCGACCATCTTCTTGGTCATTGATTGAACTGCTTCTGCCGCAACACGGGCACTAGCAGGATCATAGACGCCACATGGGCCGTCACAGTGGGCAAACGCTTGGATGGTGATTTTGTTCTCCATGTCTCTGCGTTGAAAAAGAAGCATTTGAAGATATGCTTTCCAACCTTGCAACGAGCAAGGGACTAAAACATCCATGCATTGGAGAGAACATGCCTTCGACCCGTGTTGCAATACTTGGGGCTGGAGGATTTGTTTCACAGAGAATGCAACAGCGGCTTGCGATACATCCATGGTTCGATTTAGTGGCGATTGCTGGACGAGAGCATGGACGATTACTGAGCGAGTTGGATTGGAGATTGCAACACAAGCGACCTGATTCATTGGACCTCTTATCTGAGCCAATTCTGGACATACATTCTCCTGAACTTCCGCTTAGATTGAAGGCTCTTGGAGTAACAATTGTATTCAGTGCCTTACCAAGTGGCCCTGCTCAAAAAATTGAGCCGCATTTGACCAGAAGTGGCTTGGTTGTATTTTCAAATGCTAGTGCTTACCGGATGCATCCCGAAGTTCCTCTCGTTGTTGCAGATGTCAATCCTGAAGTACTGGAGGAATGGCCTGGGGGACTTGGACTGCTTGCATGTGCTACTAATTGCACGCTGATCCCTGTCCTTCATCCACTTCATATCATTGCAAAACATCATCGGGTAAAGCACGTAAAAGTGCGTAGTGAACAAGCATTATCTGGCGCTGGTTGGACGCTTTTACTTGATGACGAAAAAAGGAAATTAGCAATTGGTAACGAGATAGAAGGAGAAGCCCAGAAGTTAATTGAAGAGGCTGAACGAATTCTTCATCTCAATGCTCAATGGGACGTTGTCTGTAGACGAGTTGATGAAGAGGAAGGACACATCGTCAATGTTGAACTTGAACTTGATGCAAACGTAACCGTTGAAGAAATAAATTCATTACTTCGAAGCCATAATTACGGTCATTTGAGCAAACTTCCGAGTTCCCCTACAAGACCACTCATCGTCCTCGAAGAATCCCCTACAAGAGATATTCATTTGTGGGGTTCATCACAGTCATCAAATCCAGATCCATCCCAGGATTTACTCTCAGGAATGGAGACATGCGTTCATGTTGAGATGGTTAAAGATACCACTGTTAGATTCAAAGCACTCTCTCACAACACCATTCGTGGAGCTGCTGGGGGTGTGGTTCTACTAGCAGAACGAGCTGTTGCTGACGGCCACATTCCATCAGTAGACATAAATCCAAGCGATGTATCATCGGACTGGTGAGGGCATGGGCATAACCGCAATGATTCCAAACATGACCATCGATGGACTTCAATCAGAAGCTACAAAACGATGGGGAGATATCTATGACAACGAAGCGACTCGTATGCAGATCATGCTCATGTGCCCCCGCAAAGAACGTAAAATTTTGGAATTGCATGGAGACATGGTTGAGCATGGTCAACCCGTAATCGGGGTCTTCCATCGTCCAAGGGCAGAAGCACGACTTTTGCAGGAACAAGGACTCGACCCACGAGATGCTTCGTTTCAATTCCTTGACCTTGCAACAAGTGATTTAGGTCCATGGATGCAACACCTCGTCACGACTGAAAAGTGGGTTCGGGCTTCAATAACAATTCAACCAGTTCCATTCTCAGTGGATGTTCCTGCTCAAAGAGGATTCGAAAACATCAACATGCTTTGTTTCCGACATCCTGACCTTCCTGCAATCGAACGATATTATCTGCCGTTCCCGCCATCATCTGTTCCAAACAAGTGTTTCGTGAGTCTACCAAGAAGGCAAGCTGCTGAATTGGCACGACAACAAGCAGAAGTTCTCGGCGTTGGTCGTGCTGTGGAACCTGCAACACCAGAACCTGTTGTTCAGGAAACCATTCCAGAGGTTGCAGAAATCGCACCTCCTGAGATTGTTATGGATTCAGATGTTGTCATTCAACAGCATGCATCGGTGCCACTACCATCGATTGATGATGGGTCTTCTGATGAACCACAGAATGTAGAAGATGCAATTACAAAGGCAACCGATTCTGGATTTGGCGATATGCAAGCTGCTGGTGAAGAATTGAACGCTATTGAAGAGTCGATTGAATCAGATGTCGAACACGTACCCCTTCCACCAATCTCCGAAGAGTCGAAACCTCCACAATCTGAAATTGAAATCGAATTTAGATCCCTCGTATCAGAACTTCTTGCAAGCGGCATTGAACCAAGTGAAATGATGGATGACCCTCGATGGAATAGCATCAACGAGCGAGCAACAGCGGTTGGATTTGAAACATGGCCTGTCTTTTTGGAACTTACTTCGATGGGCTAAACAAGTGAAAGGTTGATAATTGTCAGTGCACAGGAAAGGATGGTGAAGAAATGGGCTTTTGCGTAACATGTGGACAATCACTGCAAGATGGAACCCGATTTTGCCGTTTCTGTGGCGGGCAGCAGCCAGGTGAACAACTCCTTGCAAGACTGCGAATTGAGGCTGAGCAAATTCGCCAAATTGCACTTATGATGAGCAACCAGCAAGCCATGCAGCAAGCAGAATATGCTGCTCGAATGCAACAACAACAACAACAGCAATTCAATCAGCAGAATTTTGGTCAACAACAACGACGTTGGTGAAGAAATGCGTCAGAGGCATCTTGCGATGCGTCTGTCGTCCCTCAAACCACACCCTTGCCATTCGGTCGAACTAGAACAGTATCCTACTGAAGGAAACCTTGCTGCTGCATGGTTGACGAAAATTCATCTTGGCGATTCTTTCGAAGGAAAGCATGTTCTTGATTTGGGTGCTGGAAACGGAGTGCTTGGAATTGGCGCTGCATTCCTTGGTGCGAAGCAAGTTACCATGATTGAATGCGACCAGTCAGCAATCGATGTGATCGAAGAGAATATTGTTGAAGTCGAAGGAAATCCATTCTTGAGATCGATGAAACATTTTGTGAATGGGCATCCCATCGAAGTCGATTCACCAGTCGATATAGCGGTAATGAATCCTCCTTGGGGCGTTCAGACAAAGCATGCAGATAGAGCCTTCTTTGAAACATTATTTTCGATGAACATACCGATTATTCATTTCATTCATAGCATCGATGCTGAACACTTATCTGCGCTTGCAAAATCTAATGGATACGCTCTGCATTCAATTTATCAGACCGATTTTCGGTTACCTGCGGCCTATGCTCATCACAAGCAGCAACAGGGTTCAACTCGAATTCGATGCTATCGACTTGAGCTTTTGAATTGATGCGAAGGCATGTGATGGGTTGAAAAGGGGGCGCGCCTCGCATAAAACAGCACAAGGCTTCGCATCGGCGAAGAAACAGTGCAACGAGATGATGAAAATGACGACGAGCCTCGTCACCCCAGGAATGAAAGTAGCAAACGTCGGCGACGTTGAAGCCGGCGAAGGAACAATGGTAATCGATGATAAAATCGTATCAACAACCGTTGGCCAAATGAACATCAATGACGGCGTGATAAGCGTACAACCCGGAAAGGAAATTGTCAACATCGAGATTGGCGATACTGTCATTTGCAGATTTGAAAAACTTCAGGAAAAGGGTGGAGAAGCACGAATCCTTGTTGTTGAAGGCAAAAAGGGAGATGTTCTTCCAAGTCAACTTCAAGGGCACTTCCATGTTACTCGTCTTGCCGATCGATTTCTTCACACAGTTGCTGACGCTGTTCGTCGCAGAGATGTTGCTCGAGCAGTTGTCACAGAAGTGACGCCAGTTGTTCGTCTTGATTTCAGGGAGCGAGATGATTGCGGAATCCTTCATGCAATATGCCCTTCATGTGGCGATACACTCAGTGCGGAAGTCAATGGTGATTGGAACGTCGCTTGTCCATCTTGTAATTATCAAAGTTATCGTGCATTAGCAGATAATTTCGGAGCTGGATGGGCAGAACTCGAAGAGGGGGCATCCTCACTCAACCTATCCGGTAAGCGATGGGGAAGAGAGGCAGAGGCGCTCTTTGCCCATGGCCCATCTGGACGCGCAACATACATCGCTGCTGACGTGCGAGAAGATGGAAGAGAGCGAACATACTTCCGATTCGAAGGACAAGGTGGCGGCGGTGGACGTCGACAGAAAGCAGCACCAGGATGTCGCTTATTCGTCGGAGGCCTCCCTCGAGAAGTCGATACTGAACAACTCAAAGAAATGTTTGGAAAACACGGAGATATGACTGATTGTATTGTTATGACCGATGATTCTGGTGCATCCAGAGGATTTGGATTTGTCACATTCACTGCCAAGGCTCAAGCAGAGGCTGCTATTGCTGCTCTTGACGGACACAAGATCAACGGTAGAAAAATCGGTGTTCGAGATGCTGACAACAAAGAAAAGAAGACCTCTGGACCTCCTAAGGGACTCAAACTCTATGTTGGGAACTTACCCTTTGATGCTGATGAAAAGGCTGTTACCGAATTCTTTGGCGACAAAGCGACCATCAATGAAGTTGCGATTGCGACTGATAAAGGTGGAAAACCGAAAGGCTTTGCATTCGTCTTTGTTTCAGAGAAAGACAATGGTGAAGAGATTGTCAAAGCTCTCAATGGAACTGAACTCAAGGGTAGAAGAATCAAGGTCGATATTTCTCAGAGCGGTGGTAAAAAGCGTTCTAGAGGCGGTGGCGATAAGGGCGGAAAGTCTTCCCGAGAACTTCGAGCAATCGCAGAAGAAGAAGGGCGTTCAAAGAAGCGTCGTCCTCGACGTCGAGACTGATAAATGCTGGAACATCCCTCGATTGGGACATAAGGCTATGAGGCATAAGTCGTAGCCAACTCATGGTTGAGAGCAATGACCCGTATTGGCTTGTTCTCGATGGATATGAAGATGAACCAGCTGCGTTTGGAGTGCCTCCATATGTGGGATTTCACATCCGTTATGTCTGTGGTGTACTTGAGCAACATCAGATCAACTACGAATACATTACAATTGATCAGTGGAGACAATCTCTGGACAAGATGGACATTTTGGGTGAATCAAATCTATTAGGAGTTATTTGTATTGCTGGGGCAGTTGTTCCGGGCAGATACCTACGCGGCACACCGATATCTCAACGTGAATCAACTGAATTTATTCGGCAATTACCGCATGGAATTCCTGCACTCTTCGGCGGATGGGCAGTACGGGGTTGGAAACAGCAAGGATGGCTACCACTGCGGAGCAACCTCTTCTTAGCAGTACAAGACACAGATGCAACCCTCAACACATTCCTAGAAACGGGCAAATGGAAGCATACTCGAAGAACAGGAGATGAATGGACGAGTTGGGCCCATCATGGTGCCCAAAGCAAAGCGATAACACAACATCCAGATCTTGGCACGTCGGAAAAGAAAGGCCCCCTAACCTATGAAGTGGAAGTCTACCAAGGCTGTGTCCGTTACAAGCGAGGATGTAAGTTCTGTATCGAACCAAAGAAAGG
>DAKQ01000157.1:6784-11722 GCA_002496635.1 Euryarchaeota archaeon UBA82
CAACATGTCCGTCTTGGAGGAATGACAGACACATATACCTACATGGCAGAGGGTGTGAAGGAATTAGAATACCCTGTTCCAAATCCCGAACCAATTGCAGCATTACTTCATGGATTAAGAGAGGATGAACGGCTTAACATCTTGCATACAGACAATGGGAATCCCTCGATCATCGCCGAAAATATCGAGCCGTCTGAAGAGATTACTAAGACGTTGGTTGAAACACTATCAGACGGAGCCGTACTATCGTTTGGACTTGAGTCTGCAGACCCGAGTGTACACGAAGCAAATTGGCTGAATTGTGACTCTCGTCAATTAAAATCAGCAATTCAACTTATCAATAAATACGGGAAAGAACGAGGTGCAAGAGGACTTCCAAAACTCTTACCAGGACTGAATTTTATTGCTGGTTTGAACGGAGAGAGTCGGGAATCTTATTCCATGAATATGGACTTGTTAACCGACCTTCGAAGTGAAGGACTTCTCTTACGACGAATCAATATTCGACAGGTTGAGGGAGAAGGATTCCAGGAGATTCCTCACGACACATTTCATGAGTTTAAAGCACAAGTCAGAGAGACGATCGATCGTCCTTTACTCAAGGAATTATTCCCATTAGGCCAACGTCTTAGCGAGGTTCACTGGGAAACGCATGATGGGCGAACAAGATTGCCAATCCATCAAACTTCAACACATACCGATGAAGCAGTTCATGGAAATTCAGGGCTTACATTTGGACGCCAAATTGGAGCCTATCCAATTCTCATTGGCGTTCCATACCACATCCCTCTCGATACTTCATCAGACATCCTCGTCACTGGTCATGGAGCACGTTCAATCACAGGAGTCGAAATTGGCCTTAATATTCAAAACGCTTCTCAAAAACAATTCGAAGCAATTCCTGGCATCGGAAAGAAAACTGCTTGGAACCTGATTAGTACACGAGCAAAACTACTTCGAAAGCAAGATGATGTTTCCTTGGAAGATCTCTTCAAAGCAGCAAATACCGAACTTACTGAGGCCATCAAGGACGTACTGTGCTACTCGGAACCTCAATGAAGGTAAGTCGCAAGGAAGTACCATGGCGACATGGGTTATTACTGGTGGAAACCGTGGAATTGGTAAAGAATTCATCAACCAATTACTACTGAAGAATCATACAGTTATTACAGGCGTTCGAAATCCTGAACAAATGGATGAAAATCATGAGTTTCTACACGTCATCAAACTAGATGTTTCAGATTCCAAATCGGTCATTGAATTTGCACATTCCGTTTCACAGCATACAAGCCAGGTTGATGTTTTGGTCAATAATGCTGGACGCATGGATGGAAGATGGCAATCGATTGATGAGGTGGATGCTGATGTTTCCTTAGAGGTACTCAATGTGAACACAATCGGTCCATTGCGAGTAGCGCAGGCATTGTGGCCTTTGTTGGAAAAAACAACAGATTCGAAAGTTGCGAACATCACCAGCCTAATGGGTTCAATAGATGATTGCTTGAGTGGTAAATCCTATGCATATCGCACAAGTAAAACCGGATTGAATATGATCACAAAGATTCTTTCAGTTGAAGGAAAAGATATCGATATTTCAGTCTCATGTTATCACCCTGGATGGGTTATGACAGACATGGGTGGCGAACGTGCTCCAGTACAACCTCATGAATCAGTTACGGGATTAATTCGACTCATTGAGATGCAAACTCTCGAGCAATCTGGTCGATTTTTCGAATATACTGGGGTCGAATTGCCATGGTAGAAACCGTCATAGAAGATTTGCTCAGCGCTGCAAAACTTCTTTCCGAGCAATGCACAAAGAAAATCCCGAAACTGCTCAAGCACAAGGATGTTGCACACGTAACGAATCCACTCGATTATGCTTGGGAGCTTCATGAGCAATTTATTCGTAAATGGGCAGGTTTCGGAGCCAAAACATTGCTCCTTGGAATGAATCCTGGACCGTATGGTATGGCACAAACTGGAGTTCCATTCGGAGCAACAAAGATGGCAACCGATATTCTAAGGATGGAGGCTGTTGAACTCCAAACGCCTTCAGGCGCTCATCCTAAACGACCTGTGCAAGGTCTTTCTATGGAACGACAGGAAGTTTCTGGGACTCGATTCTGGACATTTATGGTCGATCATTTTGGCTCCATTGAATCCACTTTTTCAAACATATTCGTCGTGAATCATTGCCCATTATTGATCTTAGGAGAAACTGGACGGAACATCACTCCAGTCGATATACCTAAATCCATCATTAATCCAATTCTACACCTCTGTGATCAACATCTGAAATCTGTGGTCGACATTATGGGCATAGAGAAAATAGTTGGGGTTGGAAACTATGCAAAGAAGAGAGCCAAGATGATCGTGCCAGAGATAGATATTGACGCTATGTGGCATCCGAGTCCGGCTTCACCACTTGCGAATCGTAATGGTGGTGCAGATTGGAGAGCAAACGTTGCTTCGAAACTCCCAGTCCATGAATAGTCGGGGATGAAATTAAGTGTTGGAACCAACACCGAACGACATGCAACAACAATTGGCTTGGGAACGACAGCCTGACGACCGACAATGGGTAAAGCCAGAAGGCGATGATCCTCGAACACTCTACCAAATGCTCATGACAAGTGTAGAACGCTTTGCTGAGCACCCTTGTTTTGGTTTCATTCCAGAAAAGGGAATGCCTCGTGTTCACATGACCTACCGAGAATTCGGAGAACTTGCAACCTCTGTTGGTAAGCAACTTCGTGATGTTGGAGTAGAAGCAGGAGACAGAGTCGCAATGATTCTCAATAATTCAGTAGAATGGGCTGCTATCTCATATGGTGCAAACGCTATAGGAGCAGCTTACACAGCAATGTATACTCATCAGCATGGGTCAGAATGGGCATTTATCCTCGATGATTCAACCCCTTCAATGATCGCAGTCTCTGATACAGAAGTCCTTGACAAACTTGTGGAGAACATGCCTGCAGATGCTACAAAGTGGCCAAAGTGTGGAATCCTACTTCTTGGTAACGAACCTGCAAACCAGCTACCTCCAGAAGGCGTTCAAGTTCACGACTGGACTTCGTTTGTCGCTAATGGTCGTGCAAGTGAAGCTGCAATTGAAATTGCAGATGACCCATTTGCCCTCAATACGCTGATCTACACATCAGGGACAACTGGTAATCCAAAGGGGGTTATGCTAACAAATTGGAACACGCTTTCCAACATCCTCTGTGTTCAATCCGCATTCGTCATCTATGTTGGCGACAAGAATGCTGCGTTCCTACCTTGGGCACACTCGTTCGGAAGTACCTTCGATTTGCACTGGATGATTCGCTGTGGTGTACACATCAACCTCATTTCTGATCTGACCAAGATTGCCGATGAATGTATCGAAATCAAACCTGCAGTATTGCTTGCAGTACCTCGAGTCTGGAACAAGTTCTATGACCGAGTCAACAGCCAATTCGATGCTGCGACTGGACTGAAAAAGATACTCATTGGCAAGGCCAAGAAGCATGCATCAAGAAGAATCGCCAAGGCTGGCGTCGAATGTGATGCTGTACCTCCAAGAGGTTTCTTTGACAAACTGTTTGATAAATTGGTTTGGGCAAAAGTACGAGCCCGATTTGGAGGCAATATCAGATTCTGTATGTCTGGTGCAGCAGCACTATCCCCGGATGTAGCAGAATTTATCCAACAAGTTGGATTCAGTTGTTACGAAGGATACGGACTTACTGAGACTTCACCACTGGTTTCCGCAAACGGCTGGTCTGGTCCTGGAAAATCCAAATTGCGTTGTGTTGGCCTCGTAGCTAACGGCGTGAAGGTGACAATTGATACCGATGCATGGGACGATCCTGACCGACCCGATGAAGGAGAGATTATTGTTCACGGACCGAACGTCATGAAGGGATACTGGAACAACGAAGAGGCAACAAACGAAGTTATCATTGAACCTGGTGTATTCCGAACCGGAGATCTTGGTAAACTCGATTCAAAGGGTTACCTTTCAATCACTGGTCGTGTTAAGAGCCAATTCAAACTTGAGAACGGTAAGTATGTTTCACCTGCTCCTTTGGAAGAGAATGTCAAACTCTCTCCGCTTGTTGAGCAAGCTGCTCTCGATGGACGAAATATGCTTCGAACATTCATCATCATCCATCCAAACATGGATGCAATGAAGCAAGCACTCTCCGCTGCTGGAAAAGATGTATCTGGTTCTGATGAGGAACTCTGTGCTCGTGAAGAAACACGTACATGGATGCTCAATGAACTGAAGAGCAATTCAATGATGGAACCTACTTGGAAAGGATATGAGCGCCCTGCAAACATCATCCTTGACCATCAGGAATGGACCACTGATAACGACTTGATGACACCATCGATGAAGGTCAAGCTACGAAACCTTCTCTCCCGACACGAGAGTGCTATTGAAGCCTTCAAGTGAAGACCGATTCAACCGATTGGGTTTTGAACACCCAGTTGTGGGCTTAGCGTGGGGATACTATGGTTCGCGAACTCATTACTGTCGAGGGCGTTGATCGAAGTTTTGGTTCAACCGATGTACTCCAAGACATTAATCTCATCATAAACGACGGAGATCGTATCGGAATTGTTGGTCACAATGGTGCGGGAAAGACAACGCTACTCAACACCATCAGTGAGCAAGAACAAGATGTTGGAGACATTGTATTCGCTCCTGGAATTAGAATCGCATATTTGACACAGATTCGAGACATTGAATCGGAGTCCACCATCGAAGGTGAACTTGGCCGTAAAGGACGACAATTTCAAGAATTGGAAGAAGAAATTGCAGCTATTGAAGCCCAGATGATTGACCCATCCTTCTATAATGGTGAATGGGAACCG
Organism: Euryarchaeota archaeon UBA82; assembly: GCA_002496635.1. Taxonomy (GTDB): domain Archaea; phylum Thermoplasmatota; class Poseidoniia; order Poseidoniales; family Poseidoniaceae; genus MGIIa-L2. The sequence goes on from DAKQ01000157.1 coordinate 11,654, forward strand.
GTTATGGAACGGTATTCTGAACTCCAACAAACTCTTGCAGCCTCGGGTGGCGGAAATGTTGCAGGTATT
>DAKQ01000135.1 GCA_002496635.1 Euryarchaeota archaeon UBA82
AGAAGGCCAGATGCTCCAATCAATCCGAGGGAGACACTAAGCATCCCCCAGAACCCTTGTCTCATCTGTTCACTATCAAACGAAACGGATTGAGCATCGAGTCCATCCTCTTGGACTTGACTCAGCCAATTTTGATAGAATTCTGTATCGCCTTGTGTGAAAGAAAGAAGGAACAATGCAAGTAAAGGCAGAACTGTTCCAATCCAGAACCAAGTCATAATCGCTCCATCGAAAATGGCTTTGTTTGGACGCAAACCCATCAAGAACGCTGTAAGAGCTACGATGTAGATTGAGTTAGCAAACATAACGATCAGGCCTATTGGAAGGGCGCCCCATTCATCCAATCGCCATGCCATGATGACGAGGAAGAGGAAGGAAATCCAAGAAGTTGCGATGAAATACACAACAACCTTTGCTCGTATCAACTGAGGAACGCTCAAGGGCAATCCGTTCATGAAATCAGGACTGTCAAGGGCTGTCAACCATGAGTAGAAATTGAATCCAAAGAATCCGAGGAAAGGAGCATATGAAAGGAGATTGATTGGAATAGGAGCCTCTGCGAAATCAACGAGCCAAGCCATTCCCAAAAGAACAAGAAGAGGAATTGAATAGGAAACTGTCATCTTCTTGAGAGCACCTGAACGACGTAAATCGACGAATTCCTTTGCAACAAGGAGGCGAACGTCACTCTTGCCTAAAAATTTCAATCGAGCATAAATCGGCTCGAACATATCTTCGTGCTCAATGACCTTGGCTTCAAAATCATCAAGAATCAATAATGAGGAAACGAGACCCAAAAGTGCACATCCAAACAAGGAGGCGAAAACGATCCACAGTGCCTGTTCTCGCTGAATAGCAAGACCCCATAATCCAAGATCAATATCGAATAATCCAATGCCTGCCATGATGCCCAGTGCAACGATGAGGACTGGACCGACAATTGTGTACGGCCGGCCCCTCATCCACAGCGAGGACGCAAGGAAAGAGATTGCAAGACCTTGAGCGATTGTTGTAAACATCGCAATCCATGTCCATGGTAAAGATGACCACTTGAGAGGAGTCGAGACACTGCTATCGAACTGGCCGAGAAGAATACCGATGGCCATACCTAGAATAATTGGTGTAAGAATCAACATTGCGTAGTAGATCAGTTCCTTTGCAAAGAAGGCGTAATGTGCCATTGAATTTGGCAAAGGTTGAATTGCCGGTGCAGCGATAAGGTGGTTTTTATTTCCATCTCGTTGGGAGATTGCTTCCCGTCCCCGAAAAGCAAAGGTGCCCATTCCCAAACTAAACATCAGCAAAGGTAGATGCAAAGCAAACCGTAATTGATCCCATGTGAAGGATTTTTCATCCATTTCCGAAGATTGTGCTGCAGAGTCGCCAACCAAAAATTGAAGTCCAATTGTTGTAATCGTTGTTACCAAAGCAAGCAGGAGTGGAAACAAGACAACTTGACGCTTTTTAGCGAAATCAATGTTCTCTCTCCATTCTTCTTTGAACATGTAGCGGAAGGTTGTAGAAAATGCTGCAAAGCCTCGCTGAGGCTCGAGCAACATCACATCAGCAGATGTTGTGCCAAGTGATGTTTTGGTAGTCTCTGACGTTCGAGCAACCACTTCATCCCAGTCTTGAGAGACGATTGTGGTTGTCGACATGGTCATTCCTCCTCGTTAGAGACTCCTTCCTCGCTATTTCGTTCAGCTTCTTCGATCGAATGCCCAACGAGACGTATAAAGACATCCTCAAGTGTTTCAGATTCGTTTTCTTTCAACCCGGTAACGGTACCTGCTGCCAGAACCTTTCCATGATTGATAATAGCCATACGATTGCACATACGTTCTGCCATTTCAAGAACGTGAGAACAAAGGAAAATTGTCCCTCCATCCTTGACGTGATCCAGAAGCCACTCTCTGCATTTTCGTTGATAGATTGGATCCAAATTAGCAAACGGTTCATCGAGGAATAACAATTTTGGCTTATGGATAAATGCAGAGGCGAGCATAACTTTTTGCCGTTGTCCTTTTGAAAGATCTTTACACATCGTATCTCGCTTTTCTTGAAGTCCAAACCAATCAAGCCAATGTTCGACATTTTGTTCGAGATTGTCAAGGCCTCTAAGGCGAGCAACAAACTGAAGGAATTCTGCTGGCGTTAGGAACGAAGGAGGGGATTCCGATTCGGGAACGATTCCAATATTCGCTTTCAACTTCTGAGGCGAATCTTCAGCATCGATTCCAAGGATTTCAATTTGCCCAATCGAAGGTCGGAGTTGACCAGTAAGGAGTTTGATGAAAGTGGATTTACCTGCGCCATTTGGACCAAAAACCCCGAAGAATTCACCGGAGTGAACCTCGACATTCAGTGGATGAAGAGCAACAAAATCACCGTACCTCTTCCCCATATCGACTGCACGAACAAGTGGTTTGTGTTCTTCGGCCATGCTCCTTGGAATCAACTGATGGTTTTCATTGCTTGCTTGTAGCAGGTAAGAGAAGCATCGGTGAACTCTTGAACCTCCATGCAATCCAACCATCATGACGCCTCCCCAAACCGATGTTCTTTCGATAGAAACCGTACCAGTTGAATCATGTGATGATGGAACAGTTGTTGCTGTAGTCACCATCAATAGGCCAAACAAATTGAATGCTCTGAATTCTGATGTTACAAGTTCGATTAAGGACATGGTTGATTGGGTAGAACGTACCGACCTTGTGCGCTGTGTTGTCGTAACTGGAGCACAACCACTCCCACCTTCTGAAGGAAAGAGGGTAAAGCCGAACGCATTCGTCGCTGGTGCTGACATCACTGAATTCCTTGGAAGAGGAAGTGAAGAAATCACCGTTATGTTCACTGATAATGCCATTGAAGCGTTGTGGAATATGAGTAAGCCAACCATAGCCATGGTCGATGGATTTGCTCTTGGAGGAGGACTGGAAGTTGCATGCTCTTGCGACATTCGAATCGCAAGTACTCGCTCAAAGTTTGGAACTCCAGAAATCAATCTTGGCCTTATTCCTGGCTATGGAGGTACCCAGCGTCTCGTGTCTTTACTCGGTTATGGCAAGGCATTGGAACTGGTCATGACTGGAGAGATGATCGGGGCTGAGGAAGCACAGCGGATTGGTTTGGTAAATCATGTTACTGAGCCACAAGATCTCCATCAGCGAGTGATGGAAATGGCTTCACTTATCGCCACAAAATCCAGCAGCACACTACGAGTTGCGAAGCAAACCCTACGTTCTGCATTAGATGAAGGATTGACACAAGGTGTTGCTACAGAAGCAAAAGCATTTGCAAATCTATTCGATACAGAAGATAAGGAAATTGGCGTGAAGGCTTTCCTAAACCGAGAATCTGCTGAATGGAAACATCGCTGATTAAAATCCAACAATCATTTGCCAACCAATTGCAAATACAGCTACATCAGCGATTGCGTGTGCAACCCATGCAACCCATACGCTTCGATATTCGATGTAAATCCAAGAGAAAATGACACCTCCAATAAACACCCCAAGTGATGCTAAGAAATTCCCTAATGGATCGATGAAGAAGGATAGAGCAATGGTATGATGAAGTGTGAAAACACCTGCTGAAAGAAGAATTGGTAACCATTTTCCAGAGACAAGTTGTTCTATTTTCGATGTAATAAACCATCTGAAGACATACTCTTCCAATACTGAATTGATGAAAACCCAAAACATGATTGCAAGCATAAGTTTCCATGGCGTAGTCAAACCAAACGGTTCGAGAATTTCCTTGAGATCATCTTCACTGAGCAGAGAGTCTCCTAAGAGGAAATATGCAACCATGATCACAACTGCCATTGCAACCCCTAAGCCTGTGGAAACAAGCCACCCACCTTTCAAAGCAGGTGAACGTGAAAGGGTGTTTTTCTCAACGCGTAAATGCCAAAATGCAGGCAAGCCAAACATCCATGCTTTGGTAAAAACAAACACAACGATTGCCAATATCCCTGCTTTCAGAGCGAATCCCGTTACAACTGAAATTGTTGGTGCTATACCAACAAGAATTAATCCAAGTAAAGCAAGGTTCTTTTGAGAGTTGGAATCATTCAATTGAGCATGCATGAGGCAAACTCCTTCACTCATCCATCTCTTCTTTCAATGCTGCAAGGGCACCTGAAGGGCCCGGAAGTGGAAGTGGTAGAGGATTGCCATCTGGTCCAATCAATGGAGGAAGTTCAAGTGGATCTTTCTCCACTACCTTCTCGTTCGAAATGACCGCTTCAAAGCCGGAATCAAGAGGAGAGCGATATTTGAGAACTCGCTGATCATCGATGCGGATGAATGTTGCACCGTAGATATGACCTGCTTCTGGTTGAATAGGTTCATCAAGCACTGACAATCCATGTCCTTCCTTCTGAAGAATATCGACAATATCTTCTCTGACTGCATGTTCCTCCCACATACGTGTACTCGATGCACGAATATCAGCCATTTGAGAACGTCGACGAGCTTCGATTCGTTGCCGGATTTCACCGTGTCTTGATGCTCTTTCTGCGACAGTTGCTTGGATATCTGCTTCTTCAACCGATTCTGGGCTTACTTCAACAACATACTCATCAGCGACGTGGACTGCCTCGACTGTAACGACTGGAAGTTCGACTTCGATCTTCTCACTTGTAGGCGCCATTGCAGCACGTTGTGCTTCTTGCGCAGCACGTATCTTCGCAGCTTTGCGTTCCTTTAGCGTCATCTTCTCAGGAAGAGGTGTCTCAACAGTTGATTCAGATTCTTCTGATTGAGGCTCTGATACCGCGAGTTCTGTTTCTGTAGAAGGTTGCTTTGATTCAACCTGATTGACTTCAGGCATAACGAACTTTGGTTGTCCTGAAAAAATGAATGTGAAACCAAGAACGAGCAGGACTCCTATTGCCGCATATTGTTCTTGTTCGGCCAACTCTCCCGCCATTGCAAGATAGAAAACCAATACTGCAACAAACGCAAATGCGATTGTATTGCGTAGGAATCCCATGCCTATCAAACACCCCAGTCGCTTCGTGCTTAAGACGATGATGCCGGCTTTGATTCATTCAAAATTTGAATCAAACCATCCAATGCTTTTCTTCGATGGCTAAACTTTTCCTTTTCCGTCAGGTCAACATCTGCAAATGTTTTGCCGCCTGTAGAGTGCTCAATGCCATTGAATTGGATTGGATGCGGAATGAAAATTGGATCGAATCCAAAACCATCCCCACCACTTGCTTGCTTTGCAATCTCTCCACGACATATTCCTCGAGAAACATGTACTTCTCCATCCAACCAAAGAGCTGCAACAGCATGGAATGCTCCGGTTCGCTGAGTTGAATCCTTGAGAAGATTGAGCAATCCATTGAAACCGATTGTTTTCAGGGCATAGGAGGAATAGACTCCAGGAAATCCATCCAATGAATCGACAAATAATCCTGCATCTTCAACGAGTAAAGCATCATCTGAGGAGGGAAGATGTGGAATTGCTTGTTTGATTTTTGATCGAGCGACGTCTTCCAAGTCATCTGCTTGTGGCTCACTTATCTCCACACCTTCAACCTGTAATTGTACCACATCAAAGCCAAGTGGCTGTAATGCATGCTTTGCTTCTCGCACCTTACCCGGGTTTCCAGTCATGAACCATACCTTGCGCATGGCCTTGCCACATCGTCCACAATTCATGGCTTTTCGGTTTGAAACAGACACGATGTTGAAGTGCAGCAGGCAATAGGTTCGTTTGTGCTGCAACAAATTGGATTGGTCGCCCTCGGGGGAGGAATTGGAGCAGCAATGCGTTACTTAACCTCAGAATGGCTTGCAACGGATGGTTTTCCATGGGCAACTTTTGTGGTCAACCTTGTTGGTTCACTGTTACTTGGCGCACTAGCAGTTGCTTTGGCAGAACACGTTGTCTCTCAAAACGTAGTGCTTCTCCTTGGAACAGGGTTGCTTGGAGGTTTGACAACAATGTCCACTTTTTCAGTAGAAACAATCCGTATGTTCGAGGAACAGCAAAGCGGTTTAGCCTTCACCTATGTAGGATTGACAATGGTTCTTTGTCCATTGATGGCTTTGATTGGATGGCGACTTAGCACAATAATGACTGCCTCATCCTGACCTTTAAGAAGAAGAAGCGTGAGCACGTGGCATATGTCTGCCCAAACACTGATTGAGAAACTGAATCTCGCACTCGGCTGGGAATTGCGAGCCATCAACATGTATGCTCATTATGCAGCATACATTCGCGGCATTCACAGACTCCAACTCGAACCTCATTTCTCTGCGGAAGTAAATGAATCGATGGTGCATTCAAACATCGTCCGCTCCGCTATTGTAAAACTTGGCGGCATTGCAGTCACCGAGCGTAATGAAACACCGATTCGTCATACAACCTCTTACTTGGAAATGCTTGCTGAGTCTTTGATTACAGAAACTAAAGCTGCTGAAGTATATGGGGAACTCATTGCAATGATCAAAGAAGAAGGCGATGCTGATTTGTACGATGCTATCGAACAGATCTATCTTGCTGAGATTCGAAGCGTTGAGGAACTACGTAGACTTGCTGAATAATCAAGCCAGGATGTTTAACATTCGCTCGAGGGCAAGAAGTGCCCCCTCCTGAACCTCTTTGGAAACGGTAATTTGATTGTGAATTTCTCCATCCACTAATCGTTCAAGTAAATCCATAAGATAAGCCGGATGAATCATGTACATCGTTGAGCATGGACAAATCTCTGGATCAAGGCACTCGATGTGCTTGTCAGGGTGTTGATCTGCAAGTCGAGCAACCATGTTGATTTCAGTCCCAATGGCAACCTTCGCTCCGGCTTCAAGCCCTGCAACATAGTTCAGAATGTATTGAGTCGAACCATTTGCATCAGAAACTTCGACCGTTTCTTTAGGACATTCAGGATGAACAACAACAACTCCATCGGGATGACGATGACGAAAATCTGTAATTTGAGAAGGTTTGAATCGCTTATGGACTGAACAAAAACCATGCCAGAGAATAATTCGAGCAGTTGAGAGATCGGAACTCGCACCGACACCTGGGGTCCATGTAGGCATTTGGGATTCTTCGATACCCATGGCAAGACCTGTGTTTCTTCCAAGATGCTGGTCTGGGAAAAAGAGGACTGCTCCGTTGGATCCTGCACGTTCAAATGCCCAATCCAGAACTCCATTCGCATTTGATGAAGTGCAGACTACACCTCCATGTCGCCCTACAAAGTCCTTCAAATCAGCACTGCTGTTCATGTAGGTGACTGGAACGAGGTATGACTCGCCTTCTTCTGCAATTGCTACTGGATCATTACGATGAATTGGATCTTTTAGGTCTGTAGATGACAGCATTTCATTCCATGCTTGTTCGACATCGACAAGTGTAGCCATATCGGCCATTGAACAACCGGCTCGAATATTTGGGAGCATGACGACTTGATCGGATGAGGTCAATATATCCGCTGACTCAGCCATGAAATGGACACCACAGAAAACGATGTACTTCGCATCAGAATCTGCAGCTTTTTGGCTAAGCATGAACGAATC
>DAKQ01000081.1 GCA_002496635.1 Euryarchaeota archaeon UBA82
TGATGGAACATGGACAATAAACGTCAACGATGTCCAGAACGGAGGCACTGGAACCTGGAATCATTGGGAATTGCTTATCCATGGGGCAGAAGAAGTGATTGATACCGATAATGATGGACTTCCAGATGAGGATGAAGAAAACATTCACAATACTGACCCACTCGATTCGGACACGGATAACGACAACCTTCCAGATGGTTTTGAAATATTCAACTCATCGACTGACCCCACTGATGATGATACCGATGATGACCTGCTACTCGATGGGCAAGAAGTATTGATTTTCTTAACAAATCCGTTGCAGAGTGATACTGATTCTGATGGACTAAATGATGGAACTGAAGTACTTGTGACAAACAGTAACCCACTCGTCTATGACATCGATGAAGACTCAGACGGTTGGTATTGGTTCCAAGATTGCAATGATACAAACCCTATGATCAAACCAATGGCTGTCGAACTTTTGGACGGTGTGGACAACAATTGCGTTGATGGCATTGATGAGGGCTTTGCTCAACTTGATTCTGATAATGACCGATTGAGTGATTGGGCGGAATTCCACGTGCAAAATACAGATTGGAATGATGCTGACACAGATGATGATGGTCTTGAAGACGGAGACGAAGTACAAATCTACTTTTCAGACCCGACTACCTATGACCCAGATGATGATTTAGACGGGTATTATTGGTTCCAAGATTGCGATGATACGAATCCAGATCGCAACCCTGGTCTTGATGAGTGGCTTAATGGAATCGATGACGATTGTGATGATTCAATCGATGAAGACTTCATCGGTTTAGATCGAGATAGAGATGGATTGATGGACCTTGATGAATTTAACATCTTCAACACTGATTGGATGGATGCCGACACAGATAATGATGGCCTTCAGGATGGGTATGAACTCTTCATCAATACAAATCCATTATTTGCAGACCTTGACAACGATAGTGATGGCGTTCGATGGTTCAATGATTGCAATGATAATGATTCAAGCATCAGTCCATTCAAGATTGAACTTCGAAATGGATTGGATGATAATTGCAACGGCGAAATCGATGAAGGAATAGAACCACTTGAAGCAGAAATTCTCATCGTTTCAATTTCCAACATTGAACAAACTGTCGATGAACCGATCCAAATCATAACATATACGAATCAAGATACACTAGAACTCATCTATGAATTTGAATCAGGTTTAACAATAGATTTACAGGAAAACAAGGCCACTGTCAACTCTTCAAACCCAGGAATATTTGGAGGAAGTGTCTGTGCAATTGCCGATCTCTCTATCGATTGTCAACAATTTACGTTAACATTTGTCGAGATAAAGCAGGATGAAAGCGAACCCATTGCGAAGCAAGAGTCTCGCCAGAGTGCAACATATGCAAGCCAGGTTTCACAACATTTCTTCCTTATCGCAATAGGAATTGGGATTCTCCTTGCTATCATCGGCCTAGGATGGAAGCGAGATGAAAAGGGGCATACTTGGGAACCGCTTCAATCTGATCTACCAGGAAACATCCCTAGTGCACCTGACCTCAGCCTCTTGACCAGTGGCTTTGATAACCATTGAATTCATGTTCATTCATGGACGTGAAGCCGGGTGGTGTAGAGTAAGGCTCTACATCTTCCTTTTACCTCAAAAAAGGCTACTTTTTCAATTACCACTATATATTCTATATTTGCGAGGTCTTTCCAATGGGCAAGCATGATTCGGCCTCTCGCATCATTGCGGGCATGCCGATGTACAACGAAGAAGAGACGATTGGTACTGTTGTAACAATGGCTCTTCGACACGTGGATGAAGTCATATGCATCGACGATGGATCTTCAGATTCGAGTGCCCGTATTGCAGAAGCCTGTGGAGCGACTGTCATTCGACACCGAAGTAATCAAGGCTACGGAGCTGCATTGAAAACACTCTTCCAAACGACAAGCACACGAGATACAGATGTCCTTGTAGTTCTCGATTCTGATGGGCAACACGATACTTCAGACATCCCAAAATTGATTCAGCCGATTCTAGATGGAGATGCAGATTTCACAATCGGTTCAAGATTCGTGGAAGGCGGAGAAGGAAATTCAATGCCTGCATATCGACGGCTGGGGATTAAAGTCATCACTGCTGCAAGTAATTTAACAAGTGATTTGGGAATTAAAGATACACAATCAGGTTTCAGAGCATTTTCAAGAACTGCTATTGATCGATTGCGTTTTGATTCAGATGGAATGGAATTATCTTTGGAAATGCTTGAAGATGCAAAAGAAAAGCAACTGATTATCCAAGAGGTTCCGACAATCATCCGATATGATGTTCCTAAGGGATCGAACTTCACTGCCGTATCTCATGGATTTACTGTATTAACTTGGGCTCTCCTTTCCTTATCACAGAAAAAGCCGCTCCTAACTCTGGGAATTCCGGGTCTTGGCCTGCTTGCTACTGGTGCAGCCATGGGAATGCAAACTGCACAGGGTGTAACAACTCAACTTGATTCAGTGCTTGGTGATGGACTTACTGCAATATGGGTGGGTGTACTTGGATTAGCCTTGATTACAACTGGTTTTATTTTGCAAACTGTTCGAGGATTTTTGCGAATCCTATTGGTCCGAGAATTCGGTCTTGACTAATAACAAATCGTCGCATTGTTCATCAATCAAGCGCGTCTGGTTACATCATGGCAGGTCAACTCTCAGAGATGATTGAGAGTTTCCGTCAAGCGACGGAACCTGTTCGAGAAAAGATGGATTCCTGGAAAGAGAGCATCAATGGGTATGCCAGTAAGCGCACAGAACAGTTGTACCGTTCTGTACTCGCTTCCCCCGTTATTTTCGTAATGCTTCTGGTAATTATTGCAGCATTCTTAGGCCAACGAGGTATGTCATTTCAAGATCAAATCGAAGATGATGTTGAGATCTTTTTACCCGATGGAGCAGAATCAACAGATCTCCTACTCGAAGTGAGAGAAGAATGGTCTACCGATATTGCTGTTATTTACATTCAAACCGATAACGCTCGTCTTGGAGGTGGGTTAGGTGATAACATCACCGATGAGAAGATTCTGAAGGAGATAAGTTGGATTGAAGGTGATGATGACAACATTGGTGGTTCGTTTACTGGAAGAGGAATGGATCATGACAAAGCAGATTATGGAAGCATTGACGGAGTTCTTTGGATCATTTCTCCTGCTCAAATAATGAAAGAGATCAATTCAGCCGATGGACGCTTCAATGAGTCGATGTGCGTCCATGGAGTAAATACGAGATTACCTATTGATCTCGATTGTTCAAATGTTGCTGATGGAGGCCGATACGCTATTCCAGATCAGAATACAATCGACCAAATTATTCAAAATTCAAGTGGTTCATTTGAAGCACTCATCAAGGATACCAACGATAACGACCTTAGTTTCGATAGCGATGGAGACGGAGACCCAACCAATGATATGGATGGCGACGGAATATGGGATACGACTGCAGTCATTGTGGGAATGCGTTCAGATGTGCCTGAAACGTGGGATGGTGATTTTGATAAATTACTCAACCATTTCCAAGATATCATTGACAATCGATCATTAGAGTCACAATCAACTGAAATGACAGTTACTGGATTAACCAAAACACTGGAAGATATCTCAGATGCAATCTACAAGGATTTAATCAAAATGATGCCATATTCGGTACTCTTTACAATTCTCGTCATCTCTTTCCTCCATCGATCTGCAAAGGTTGTGGTCATAACAGGAACTCCAATTCTACTTGCACTTGCAGTCACATTCGGAGCATCTGTTGTTCTGAAATGGACACTTACTCCAATGATCGTGGCAACATTCCCTATTCTGATTGGGTTAGGGGTTGATTATGCCTTACACATGGTTAATCGGATTGAAGAAGTGAGACGGAAGGAACTTGAACGGATTTTTGAAGAAAATCTAACGAGAAAACGACTTGGCAAAGATTTGCTCGAAGAACCCGATTTGTGGGACAAAGAATTCTATATTGAATGTGTCACGAAGATGGCAGGTTCTACTGGAGTTGCTGTATTCTTATCAGCGTTAACAACCATGGTGGGATTCTCTGTACTCATCGCTCCACAAATCGTTTCTATTGCCCCTATTCGTTCAGTTGGCCTTACGCTTGTCGTGGGTATTCTCTCGACTCTTTTGTTTTCGATTGTTCTTGTTCCAGCATTAGCATGGCTCCTTAAATTCCACAAACGGACAAATCCAGGAATGTGGAAGAACATAGGCAAGGTACCTATACGATTCTTTGTAATCATCCTTCTTGTAACAAGTACCATCACAGTCTATGGTATTGCAAATATGGATGAATTAAACGAACCGATTACTGGTTCAAGTGAAGCTCCAGAAGGAATTGAATCCCTCGATAAGATTGCCCAATATTCTGAGCAATTCGATAGTGGTCAAACATCCATGTTTGTATTCGATGCTACAAATCGGGCCAATGATAACGATACCTCCAACATCCGTGACCTTCCTGTAATGGATGCTGTTGATCGACTTGAACAGAAGATCGACGCAGTAGAGAGTACGAATACAACCAGTATTATCACATTCCTCAAAGCGGTTCCAGTGAGCATTCAATTAACAGATGACATCGTCTTTTACGAGGGGTCGCTTTGGGACCTTTTGCATGATGATTGCTGGGAAAGTGACGATATTGTCGAATGCAATCTTTGGCTCGGACTTGAAGCAACGGGACCAGAAGGTAGAGAAGGATTACGAAGAGATATGGTCAATGTAGCATTTGACACCTTATCGCTTGA
>DAKQ01000052.1 GCA_002496635.1 Euryarchaeota archaeon UBA82
CCCGGATGTTTCCTTAGTTTGTGAGGCTGACAGGCGGATTACTGTGCCCTTTCTTGATAGTAGGAACAATTGATCACCTAAGTCAGGGATTTGGTGAACTCTTGAAATTGTATCTCCGTCATTTAGATTCATTGTTTTTACTCCAGAACCACCTCTGTTCTTCGCCAAACGATACCCATCTGTCTCCATTTTTGGTTTTCCTTCCGAATCCAAAACTGACTCTCCATCTTTCATTATTGGTATCGAGTCTCCAGTTCCAATTCTAGTGCGTTTGCCCATTCCTTGTTCGGATAATGTAAGCACACTTGTGTTCTCATCATTTGTGATAATCATTCCAACCAATTTTGCGTTCCCTTTCAACTTCAATCCGCGAACTCCACTAGATACTCTACCTTGCGACCTTACTGCATTCAACATGAAACGAGTGGCTAGTCCGTTACTCGAAACCAGAACAACATTATCTTCATCGGTGCCCGGCCTTACTGAAATTAATTCATCGCCTTCTGCTAAATTAATCGCTTTCTTGCCATTCCGATTGATTTTGATGTAGTGAGAAAGCAGACTCTTCTTGATTATTCCTCGTTGGGTGGCAAATGCTAGGAAATTATCTCCTGGTTCATCAATCAGTTCCTTTGTTAATGGAACAATCGACACTACGGTTTCGTCATCTTTCAAGCCAATAACATTGCGAATATGTCCCCCTTTACTGGTTCGAGATCCTTGTGGTGTTTCCCAAGCTCTTAGGCCATATACTCGTCCTTCAATGTAAGGGACTTCCGTTTCGTTACCCTCTTTGTCTTTCACTTTCTTAATCGCAGGCCTATTTGTGAAAATTAGTAATCGATCCTTACTGAAACAAGTTAGCAAAGTGGTTGGAAAATCTTCATTCTTTGTTTGGACTCCTTTCATCCCCTTCCCACCCCGATTCTGCATTCTGAAAGATTCAGCAGGTAAATGTCGAATGTAATTATCATTGGTTAGGGTGATTACTATTGCACGTTCTTCGATCAGGTCTTCACGATCCATCGATAATGGCATTGGGTCAATGTCAGATCTTCGTTCATCGCCGTGCTTTTCGACCATTTCGTTGAGTTCTTGAATGAGAATATCAAGCCGACGAGCTTTTGAAGCAATGATTTCCATGAGATCAGCAATCTTGATTTTTAATTCAGTATGTTCATTCTCTACCTTTTCGACATCAAGTCGGCTAAGTTGATACAATCGGCGTTCAGCAATTGCTTTTGCTTGAGCCTCAGTGAAGTCAAATGGAGCAATTCCTGACATCGTTTCATTGCCTTGCAATACTGCTTCGAATTGCTCTCTACTGGAACTTGCTTTACCTACAGTAATCACATCATCAATACGTTCCTGTGCTTTTACCAGGCCTTCAAGAATATGCGCTCTAGCTTCTGCCCTTTCTAGTTCAAACTGAGCTCTCTTTTCGATAACTGATTCTCTATGTTCAACATATGTGTGAATCATTACGGGAAGAGTAAGTAGAACTGGCCTTCCATCCAATATCCCCATCATATTTGCAGAATAAGATTCCTGTAATCGACTGGATTTGAACAACTGATTGAGAACTGCATGAGGATCTGCGTTATTTTTGACTTCAATGACTACTCGTATTCCCTCTTTGGAAGATTCATCGCGAATATCTCTGATGCCGATTATTGTTCCTTTAGTAACCAATTCTGCAATGTGGACAAGCATATCCGCCTTTTTGACCTGGTAGGGTATTTCGTGGATTACAATCTTCTTTCCATTAGAATCATCGTAAACATCGCATTTGGAACGCACATGGAATCTGCCTTTTCCTTCATTGTACATGTCATAGATTCCGTCAACACCGTGAATTGTTGCCCCTGTAGGGAAGTCGGGGCCAGTAACATGATGCATATATTCCTCTATCGAGACGCTAGGCATGCCTTGATTTTCGTCGCCCTCCTCAAGAATTCGGCCCACATGTAATCTTATTGCACCTGCAACTTCCGTGAGGTTATGAGGGGGAATTCTTGTTGCCATTCCAACAGCGATACCATCGCTTCCATTCAGAAGGAGGTTGGGCAATCTTGCAGGAAGAACCGATGGTTCCATCTCTGAATCATCGAAATTAGGTTGGAAGTCAACGGTTTTCTTTTCTATATCCTCAAGCATATGTTTTGAGATCTTATCCAAACGACTCTCTGTATATCGCATTGCTGCAGGTGGATCTCCATCGATTGAACCGAAATTTCCTTGACCGTCGACAAGAGGGTATCTCAATGAAAACTCTTGAGCCATCCTAACCATTGTATCATAGATAGATTGGTCACCATGTGGATGGTATTTACCCATGACTTCTCCTACAGAACGTGCTGATTTACTGAATTTCTTTTCAGAGGTATGGCCGCCTTCATGCATTCCGTAAAGGACACGCCGATGGACCGGTTTCAATCCATCTCGAGCATCAGGTAGAGCTCTTCCAATAATTACAGACATTGCGTAATTGATGTATGATGTTTTCATTTCCTCATTCAGGGGCTGATTCAAAATGTTCCCTGTTTCTACGGCTTCGCCGCTCTCTTCATTCATTGTCTCATCTTCAGATGTCAAGGTTCGTCACCTCCTTAGCGTGTTTTTCGATAAACGCCCTTCTGTCTGGAACATCGTCTCCCATCAGGATTTCAAACATCCGATCAGAATCCTCTGCGTCTTTGACTGTAACTTTGAGCATGGTCCGAGTTTCAGGATTCATCGTAGTCTCCCATAGTTGTTCAGGATTCATTTCACCAAGACCCTTGTATCTCTGAACACCGATTTTTGTGTTGGGATTATCTCCTCTTAACTCTTCAAGAATTGTGTCTCTCTCTTCATCTGTAAATGCATACTTGCTAACTCTTCC
>DAKQ01000169.1:0-197 GCA_002496635.1 Euryarchaeota archaeon UBA82
CACGAATCAGATTTGCTTGTCAGTGATGTTGTTGCTGATGTTCGAGCATCAACTCCTAGTCATGCCATCGAATTAGCAGTTCCAATTCTGGATGATGTACTTTCGCTCATGGTTGATCTCGAAGATCGCTTGCATAGAGGTTCAATTCGTCGATTTGATGAAGAGAATTTACGATTACAACAGTTGCAATTACGTCT
>DAKQ01000169.1:573-696 GCA_002496635.1 Euryarchaeota archaeon UBA82
GAATGATCTCAATGGTTTTGTCAAATCTACAATCCAAAACAATAAACAGAGATTGGCTATGCTCGAAGGAACACTTCTAGCCGCACATCCACAACGAGTTTTAGAGCGTGGATATTTGATGAC
>DAKQ01000169.1:1072-4579 GCA_002496635.1 Euryarchaeota archaeon UBA82
TTTCCTTACATTTTGCTGACGGCACAGCCGACGCAAACATTGACAATATACAACAGAGAGAGGGAGAATAATGACGGAACAAACCTATTCAGATGCACTTCGCCGATTGGAATCAATTGTGGCTGAACTCGAACGTGGTGGCATGGATTTAGAAACCACATTAACGCGATTTGAAGAGGGTTCTGCCTTGCTTGAGCGCTGTCAAAGTGAACTGAAAGATGCTGAAGGGCGATTGGAAAAATTACGTCTACAAGATGCTGAGGCCATGGTCGAAGAGGCGAAAGAAGAATGAACAAACTGCAAACTAAGATTCAACGTCGTCTCGTAAAAGCGATGGGGGCGTGGCGAGACCCACACATGACAAAGCCTCTACTTGAATCTGATAATGTTCAAGCAATCGACATTTCCGAAGAAGGGAATGTACAGATCAAGTTCAAACCATCACGGCCTCATTGTCCATGTTGTCTGATCGATGCTAAGGAATTGAGACTCCACTTAGAAGGAACAAAGGGTGTTAATTCGATTCATCTTGAAATCGTTGATGTTCCGGCATCTGAACGTTGGTCAAGATTGGTTAATGATTGACGCCATTGTAAGAAGAAGTAAGCTGGGACAGTCCAGCCCCCTACTGAAATCACCCATGTTAGAATTGAACCAATAACAACTCCATACAATGGGAAAAGCCACATTGCAACTATCGCATAGACTGCAACACTCGCTCCACCCAACATCATTGGCCCTGCAGCTCCTTGAGGAACATCTTGCCCCTGAGAGAGCCAAAGAGCGACCATTGATGTCAAAAATATGGCAGGGAAAGTACTAACCAATCCCGAAATCATTGCATAGGAAAGACTCGACAACCAAACTGCACATCCAATAGCCAGCGCTGCAGCACTACCTCGTGCTACAAGCACAAGTGGATGTACTCGATGCTTTCCTTTCGGAGCATGCACCGTTGTCCATGTGCTCCATATCCCGAGTAAAACCAATATCAAGAGGAGAAGAAGACCAAACGATAACTCGCTCAATCCATTCTCTTGAATCAAATCTGCACCATAGAGGCCAATCGTTCCAACCAAAGCCCAAACCAGAAGAGAAAGGATCATTGTCGTCATCAGTCCCGTACCGAAGCGTGTTGGTACCTTCATCCACACCAAAAGAAAGAGAGCATTTACCAACATTCCAAGAGGGACGACAGACATTGCTCGATCAAATTCTGAACCTGAAGACATGCTGTACATCCCTATAGCTGCGGGGACGATTGTTGTAGGAACGGTCGCTAGAACGCCTCCTGTTCTTCCTCCAAACTTTTCGATTGCTACGGTTACTAATGTAGCAACTACTCCTGCAAAGAAAGCAGAGAGAAGGACTGATGAGAGTAACATATCACTCAAACGGATCAATATTTACAATTTGCTCAATGTCGATTCGTGAATAACCACGCTCTCTGGCATTATCAGAGGCTTTCATCAACATTCTGCGAATCCATCCAAACGCCATTAGTGCACTGAGGCGGTTAACTGAATCAATGAAATGCATCGGATCTCTTCCAAGATTTGCATGCTTGCGGATATCGGATTCTAGTTCTGAGACCATATCTCCGTATGTGTAGAGCAAATCTTGAGCGGCTTCATCAGTGATGGCCATTTTTGCATGAGTGCGAGACATTGACTTCACGTGAGGAATTGTAATCAATCCACCACCTTGAACTTGGATGCCTTCTTCTTCGACCTCTTCTGCATCTTCTTCATTGGCTGATTCGCCCTTGCCCATTGAGTTTAATGCAAGTTGAAGATGTCTTGGCTTGATGGTTGAAACACGATCTCTTGAGGCTGCTTCTTCGCAATTTCGCATAAGTCGGGCAAGGAACTTTTCGATGTATTCAATTCCACCTTGGACTGCTGCTGAGCCAACTGACTCAACTTGTTCCAGGCGATCAATCATCAGCTCTCTAGTTCGATTGTAATTCAATCGTGTACGGTTTGGATCGTCCAAGGTCTTTCGCTCAGGATCATTTTCGAGAGTTGCTTGTTCCATTGAAGGAACAAGTGAATCAAGTTCAGAGCAAACAAGGCTAACAAGTGATTCTTTTACTGCACCAGAAATACGCATCGTTGTAAATGTCGATGCTACTGAACCGATGTGGCTTGGAGCGTAAGGCTTTGCCGGCATATCACAGGCTACCTTTCCACCTCTTTGAACACACCGTGATGAATGGCTCCTACCATTCAGTCAACCATGGCCATGCACCATCGGCTGTTACTGGACGCATCCCATCTTCATCACGAATCCACGTATCCTCTGACCCAATGCTTCCATCTGAGTGAACAACCTTTGGCTCAATAGCCATCGTCCCTCCAATAGGTAATGGGCGATCAAATCCTGCAGCAACAACTGGAGATTCGTCCAGTTGTAAGCCAACTGAGTGCCCTAGAAATTTCGATTGATCGGGAACCATGCCCATCAAGTGGTCTTGATGATCCAGTTCATGTGCTAATGCTTGGCCTTCAACCCATGCATCACTGCATAGGCCACCTTCATCGAGAACGCCTACGACTGTATCTTTGACAGCCAACATATCTTCGAGACGTTGATGCCATTCTTGAGAAAGAGAACCGAGAGAAAACATTCTGGTCATATCAACAACATAGCCGCGATGAACATGAACAAGATCAACCAATACTGGTTCGTTTCTTTTGATTTTATTGAATCCAGAACCCATACCTGCAAGGGGATGAGGCCCTGCTCCTCCAACTGCGGAGTCAAAGAAGGACGGAACGCCACCTGCTCTTCCAGATACAATGACGCCACGATTACACTGCAAAGGGAATCGGCGCATCTGAACTTGTCCTCCAAACCCTTCACTACGACTGATCGCTTCTGCTGCAGCAACCAGGTCGAGTTCTGTCATACCTTCTCCACCAAGTCTTGAAACAGCATCGAACATTCGCATTTGAACCTCTGCTGCTGCTTCCATCTGTTCTTGCTCCCATGCAGACTTGACTTCTCTTAGTCGATGAATGACTGCTGTTGCATCAGCGCATGTTCCTAGTGAGGAGAGGGCGTTCGAGAATCGGGTTGCAAATGTAGTTGGTAGTTCACCAAATTGTAATGCTGGAGCATCTGTAACTCCTCTTGACTGCAAGGTTTCGCTAAGGAGGCGCAATCGAGGGAAGGCCTCTATACTGAACGGAGCATTGTCGCCCCCTGCTTCGTATTGGGCACGCTCTAAAGAACGGCGAACATAGAATACTGGTCCATCGCCACCCGCTTGAACACTACCACCTGCTCCTTGAGCTGGAACGAACATAGAGCCATCTTGTCGACCTCCTGCGAAATAGTACAGATCAATCGGATGCTGGATAATTACGCCTGGAAGTGATGAGGCTTGCAAGGCATTAGCAAGAGCGTTCAATCTCTGCTCAAGTTCCGAGACTGGTACGCGCCAATCCTCGCCCTCGGGGCCAGATAATACGGATGAATCCCAATCGGCCATGTTGGGTCTTC
>DAKQ01000057.1 GCA_002496635.1 Euryarchaeota archaeon UBA82
GGCCGTTGTCGCTAAGGGTTGCCTTGATATACGCCAGTCAAGTCGGTGGCCTGCAAGGAGTGAGTATCATGGCACAGTGGCACGGAGTTTCTAAGAAAAAACCAAGCGGTGGACGACGAGTTCGAGCACGAGGAAAGCGCTCGACTGAAATCTCTACTGAGAAGCAATTCGCCCTCGTTGGTGAAACACGACGTAAGGTCTACCGCAAAGCCGGTGGCAACTCAATGGTTCGTGTCATGGCTGCAAACACTGTTTCAGTCAACAATCCAAAGACAGGTAAGACTGTCAACGCTACAATCAACAATGTGATTCAAAACGAATCCGACCCGAACTACGTTCGTCGAAACATCTTGGTTAAGGGTGCAGTCATTGAAACCAGTGAAGGCAACGTCAAGATCACCTCTCGACCTGGTAAGGATGGCGTCATCAACGGCGTTCTTCTTGAGTGAAGCCCCACATCGTTGGGTTCTTACCTTCCAACCTCACCCTTTCAATGAGGCGAGACAATGGAACACAATCCTGACCGAATTTCTGTTTGGCCTGGTTACTTCAATGCAAAGACGTCGAGACGTAGTGGTCGACGTGTTCCAAAAGATGCTTCAGTTCTCAAGCCCGATCTTGAGGGTCTCTATCTTGCTGCGCGTAAAGTTGGACTGAAGAAGATCAAGCGAGAAGAAGGAACCTCTCACCCTCGTCGACCTTATGGAAAAGAAGGCAGATTGTGGGTTAGCAGTGCTGGTGCGAAGCAATCCATCGGAGCAAACAGCAAGGAAGAGGTTATGCAACTCATCGGTGGTGTCTGGAGACAGATGCAAAAAGACCGCAAAGCGTCCGAACAACAACAACAAGCTGCAGGTCCTAAAGCAGGTGACAGAAGAGCACGTTCACAACGAAAGTCAGGTAATAAAAGCAACAAATCCCAAAGTGGTGGCTTTAGAAAGCGTGGCTTCAAGAAATAAGCAATACTGTTAAGACCGACCAGAGACATATGTTTCTGTATGGATCCAACATCATTAGCAATACCTGCAGCAGTAAATGGAATGAAAGTGTTAATTTCAGCCTACGATGGTTACGAACAATCAAGGGTACGTGTCACGGATAGAGCCGTGCGAGAAGATGTTCGAAGACGAGTCAATCATCTTCACCATCAAGTTGAGCGATGGCTCTTTCGATCCTATGCAAATAATGAAAAATACGAAATGGATAGAATACAATCCATATTGCATAATCTACAATCATTTGCGGAAGATGCCCAATATGCAGTGGCGGGAGAATCACGTCCAAAGCATGACGGGATACGCAGAATGAACCGTTCACTGCATAAGAAATTGATTCGACATGATCGTGAAACTATCACCATGTTGGAGCATGCAAGCCAGCATCTCGGAGCTACATTAGCAACCCATGTTGATACTCGTCACACAGATCTCGACATCATTGATGGTGTCATCAGCAAAGCAAAACGCCATTTCCTCGAACGCAATATGCTGCTTGACGGCATGAGGAGTAGGAACTGAAGGTGAAACCATGACAAGAGAAACATACAGATGGAGAGACGAGCCGGACATGATCGCACGATTTGTCCATGATAAAGAACTACCAAAGAACACCCCAATCGTGCTTCGGCCAAACGAAGTCTGTGTTGTTCTTGAGAATGGAAGGATTTCTGGAATTGTGACCCAACAAGTCATGCGAGCTAATCCAACCACATCGATGCTTCGACGTGTCTTTGGTGGCAAACGACAACGTTCCTACCTTTTCGCATTCCTTGGACCTTACACATTCACAATGCCATTCTCTTCCAAATCCAGTGATCATCAAACTCTGAGGGGAGAGGTTTCTCTCCGAGTTCATGCAGCCCGAGAGAACATTGCTCGTTTGATTCAACTCCCAGCAAAAGGCATCATGGAGATACGAACCTCAGACATCAGCAATCTTCTCATCGATGAGGCTCAAGCCTACATGTCGAAAACGATTCAACGATTTACCAACGATGAATTGGTTCAAGATCAAGCCGATGAAAACACAACAATTGGCCTCTGTATGGCATTACGTCGCACCATTGAATCGTTTGGTATGACCATCGATCATTCCTACATCTCCTGGAAACCATCGGATAAGGTTCGACTTGAAGCAGAACGTGAGCATGTTACAAACATGGCAGAACACGCCTCCATTCAAGCAGAGCGAGATCAAATCACTCTTGATACCCAATTGTCCCATCATCAACGACGAGCAGACCATCATGCACGTTCTCAAGCAATGAACGCTTCAGCGATGGAGCGAGCAAAGGTTGAACCTGAACTTGCTCGAATCAAAGCAAAGGGTGCTGTGGATGAAGCTGAGTGGCAAAACAAGCGAAGGGCACTGGAACATGAACTGCATCAAAGAAGAGTCGATGCGACTTCTAAGGCAGAAGTTCTCGATATTCTTCGAAGTAAGGAGCTTGATTTGAGAGAACGGAAACAACAGAACGATCTTGATGTTGCCATGCAATTGTTCGACGCTGTCCAGAAAAAGAAACTCCAACGTCAGCAACAAAAATACGATGCTATCGTCAAAATATCGTCGTCAAAACAGACGGCGGAATAAGAAAAACACTCTCTAAATACGTTCGGAAAAACGTTTTGCAGGAGTTATCTTTTTATCTTTAATAATTAATTTCATGATGAAATGAGAGATAAAACGTTTGGGTCAAAAATTTCCTTTGATATTGAAGATCAGCCCGAGCCAAAACGTCGTAGAAACCGACCTACGCGTGAACAGAACGATTCCTCCGCATCTCTTCCTGATGATCACATCAATTGCCCAGGCTGTGGCTCTTTAATGGATGAAGATGAATGGCTGCAAGCACTTATCGGGTTTGTATCAGGAGCAAGAGACTTCAAAATCGGAAATCCAATCAGGGCAAGAGTTGTCCAAACACTGCAAAAAGAGGTCGCTATGATGGAAGTTCCTAATCCAAGAGAACATTGGGAATTGAGTGTTGTTGACAAACTAATGAATCAAATCAATCAGATCGTACAAGCAGAGGTGCTTAGGGCGACCGCGGAACAGGGTGATCAGATGTATACAGAGGCAGATGTTCAACACACCATCAATCTCGTCGAACAGCAGACTGAGCAACGAGTGAGGGATGAATTGGTCCATGAAATCGCACCACAAATCCAAAATGAACTTGAACCCATCTTGAGGCAACAGATTGAACAGGAGTTATGGGTTCAATTCGAAGAGGAATTAGACCGACGTATGGCGAATATTGACAAAAAGTGACCGATTTTGGAAACGCATCAACAAGAAAATGATCAAAAAAAACCAGTCATTAGAGGGTGAATTGCTATTAAACCCCTTTCTGTGAAAAGAACATGTCCGGCGCAGCCTCTGCAAATTTGAACAAAGCAATCGTCCTTGTAATCCT
>DAKQ01000140.1 GCA_002496635.1 Euryarchaeota archaeon UBA82
GGGCATCTTATCGTTGATGCATCTCTTCTTCTATGGTTGAGGCGATTCCTTGAATCACATGAGGAAATTGAATTAACACCTCCTAATCGTTCATCCGAAACAACCCAAGATATTGCCTTGGATGATTGACCTCATCATTCATCAATGAGTTCTACGAGGCGACTGTATGTCCGAGCATGGTGTAACCATCTTACGTCTCGGTTATCGGCGTGGAAGAGATCCACGAATTACAACTCATCTGGCTTTAGTTGCCCGTGCGCTTGGCGCTCAGAAATTCCTCTTTTCAGGAGATGAAGATGAAAAGATGGAGGATAATATTTCATCAGTTAATCAGCGATTTGGTGGTGATATGGAGATTGAGCATATTAAGAGCCCAATGGCTTGGCTTCGTCGATTTGTAGAACAGGGATTGGATGGAAACCCGCCTGGTGTAGCAGTTCATCTAACAATGTACGGAGCATCCTTTAGAGAAGTGACACCTACTATTCGTAGAGATCGTCCTCTTGTGGTCATTGTTGGAGGTGCAAAGGTTCCATCTGATGTCTTTCACATATCTCAATACAATCTTGCTGTTGGGAACCAGCCTCATTCAGAAGTTGCTGCATTAGCTCTTTTCCTCGATGGTTGGTACGGTAGTGGCGCAATTGAAAGAAGACTTGATGGTGGCGAATTGGTCATCAATCCAAGTCTTACTGGTAAGGACGTTTACGACACTCGTTCAGAGTAATTATAGTTCGTAATTTCCTTTGAATTCAAAGCCAAGCATTATGGATGGTCTTTTTCGACAATTGTTGATGTCGAGGGGCGGACGCGTAGTTTCTGGCTTTGCTCCGGGCTCGTTTAATCGTGGTGTGGAGGAACCGCCACGCTTTACGGATGCAGCCGATGCTCTTCTCGACAAAGACTCTCTTCCAAAAAGAGCCTCTGGAGAAGGAATTTTACTACTCGCAGATGGAGGCCGATTTGAAGGGACTCTTTTCGGAGCAGAAGGTTTTGGAGAGGGTGAACTCGTCTTTACTACAGGAATGATGGGGTATCAAGAGTCATTGACAGATCCTTCATGGGCAGGTCAAGTTCTTACATTCACATACCCATTGATTGGGAACTATGGAATTCATCTTTCTAAATCAGAATCTCGTGCCGTATGGCCGAAAGGGGTTGTTGTCCGCCATGCAATGAACGATCCAGACCATAGAGACTCTGCTGGAACTGTTTCAGAGTTATTGCAAGCCCATGGTGTGCCTGGAATCGAGAATGTGGATACTCGAGCAATAACACGCCGAGTTCGCGAATTGGGGACTGTTCTATGCATCTTTGGACCCAAAGAACAAGAATCTGAAATGAGAGAGAGACTCAAGGTCATGACTTCTCCAGAACTAGACGACCTTGTCGATATGGTTTCAATCGATGAACCTGTATTACTCAATCCTGGTGCCTGTGATGATTTAGGCCAACCTTTGCCACGAATAGGTGCACTTGATTGTGGTGTAAAGTACAATATTCTCAGAAACTTATGCCAAAGGTTCGAAGTGGTTTGGTGCCCTCCAGATACTTCCTTTGAGGCACTTCAAGGATTTGGGATTACAGCATTGTTTTGTTCAAACGGACCAGGGGATCCTGCTCATCCAGGGAAAGCGACGAGTGCAAGATACACACTTGCAAAGGCAGTATCATCTGGAATCCCAGTAATGGGTATTTGTTTAGGCCATCAGTTAATGGGCTTAGCATCTGGATTGAAAACGTACAAAATGCGATATGGCCATAGAGGAGCAAACCAACCTGTTGTGGATTTGAAGACACAACGCGTTTGGATTA
Source organism: Euryarchaeota archaeon UBA82 (assembly GCA_002496635.1). Taxonomy (GTDB): domain Archaea; phylum Thermoplasmatota; class Poseidoniia; order Poseidoniales; family Poseidoniaceae; genus MGIIa-L2. Next base: position 1,816 of record DAKQ01000140.1, read on the forward strand.
CATCACAAAATCATGGATTTGCAGTAGCTGATCCTACAAACGGAATGTTGGCCGCACATCCCAGCGGAGCCACATCTCCTGATGCTGAGAATCTTCACGGATACGATGTGGAAGTTCGATACATCAATGCAAATGACAAAACGGTCGAAGGACTCGATGTTCTCGGGCGTCCTTGTTTTACGGTTCAATTCCATCCAGAAGCTTGTCCTGGCCCTCATGACGCAGAGCCACTTTTTGACCGATTTAGACAACTTGTCGACACTCATCTTGGAGGTGAATCTTGATGCCTCGACGGGATGATTTGAACACGATTCTTGTTCTTGGTTCTGGACCAATTAAGATTGGTCAAGCAGCTGAATTTGACTTCTCTGGCTCTCAAGCAGTACGAGCCCTACGTGAAGATGGATACGAAGTGATTCTTGTCAACTCAAATCCTGCAACAATTCAAAACGATCCAGAAATGGCTGACCGAGTATACATAGAACCATTACTTCCTGATACAGTACGTAAAATCTTGGAAATAGAGCGGCCCGATGCATTACTTGCTGGGATGGGTGGTCAAACTGCACTGAATATTGCTAGTGAACTTGCTCATGATGGAACTCTTGAGAAATTAGGTGTCGAACTTATTGGTTCTGATTTGGATGCAATCGATAAGGCAGAGGACAGAGATCTCTTCAACAAAGTGTGTGAATCAATCGACCTTCCTATCTCTGAAGCAATCGCCTGTAATACGATGGATGAAGTCATCAAAGCGGCTGAAGAGATTGGCTCTTGGCCTATCTTAATCCGTCCTGCATTCACCCTTGGTGGCCTAGGTGGAGGTACTGCTTTTGATCTCGGTCAACTTGTTGAAATCGCTACGCTTGGTCTTCGAAACTCACGTATCAATCAAGTTCTTATTGAAGAGTCAATTTTAGGTTGGCAGGAACTTGAGTATGAAGTAATGCGGGATGGTTCAGATAATGCAACCATTGTTTGTACAATGGAAAACATCGACCCGATGGGTGTCCACACTGGAGAGTCCGTAGTTGTGGCTCCACTTCAGTCGTTCTCGGATGCCGATCATCAAGAACTCCGGGATAAGGCACTTGCCCTGATTAGAGAACTTAATATCAAAGGTGGATGCAATGTTCAATTTGCTTTCAATCAATTTACTGGGGAAATCCGAGTTATCGAAGTTAATCCGCGCGTATCTCGTTCCTCTGCTCTTGCATCTAAAGCAACAGGATATCCAATCGCTCGAATGGCAGCGAAGATTGCAGTGGGATACACTCTTGATGAATTGCCAAACCCAATCACAGGGGAAGGAACAACAGCAGCATTTGAGCCTACATTGGATTACGTTGTGGTCAAGATTCCACGTTGGCCTTTTGATAAGTTTAGAACTGCCGATAGAACACTTGGTACCTCGATGAAGTCTACAGGAGAAGTCATGGCAATAGGCAGAAATTTCGAAGAAGCTTTCCTAAAAGCATGGGCTTCTCTGGAACAAGGCTGTCCCTATCCAAGACCACTCACAAAGGCCGATGAATCCGAAGGAGAAGGAATGGCAGAGAGAGCGTATGAATCACTTCCAGATACGGTGCTCGTTGACTGGCTAAAAATAGCTACAGATCGCCGTATGGGTGCGTTATTGGAAGCCTTCCGTCGGGGCTGGACTGTGAATGAAGTTCATGAAATCACACGAATTACCCGCTGGTTCTTACAACGATTTGAGAACATCGCTCAAATGGAAAAGGACTTGGTTAATTTCGAAGGTTTACCTTCAAGCATGGATTCTAAAATGCTCATCAAATACAAGAGTCATGGGTTTAGTGATACCCATATTGCAGACGCTATTGATGGATTCAAACCGAATGCCTGGAAATCATTACCAGAACAATGCAATGAAGACAGCGTAATGCTACGTCGGCATGAACTTGGAATTCATCCAAGATATCGAATGGTCGATTCATGTGCAGCAGAATTCGCTGCAAAGACGCCTTACTATTATTCGACATACGAGCCATATCAGGAAACTGGTATCGATCATATCCCAAATATTGAACAAAGAATCAAACAACGTATGGTTGCTATTGGTTCTGGACCGATTAGAATCGGTCAAGGAATTGAATTCGATTATGGATGTGTACATGCAGTAATGGCAATTCGTTCAGCTGGAATGGATGCAATCTTAATCAACAACAATCCAGAAACAGTCTCAACAGATTTTGATACATCTGATCGATTGTATTTCGACCCGTTAACCAATGAATGTGTATCTGAAATCCTTCTTCGTGAAAAGGCTCATGGCATCTTACTACAATTCGGTGGCCAAACAGCGATTAATCTTGCAATACCTCTGGAGAAGAGGTTACCTCACCTTTCAACAAAGGATACCAATGTTTCAATTCTTGGGACAACAGTCGATGGAATCGATGAGGCAAGTGATCGAGAGCGGTTTGAAGAATTCGCAAAGAAGCATGGTCTCCGAATGCCAAATGGTGCGACTGGATCAAGTTCTGATGATATACGTAAAGCAGTTGAGCAAATTGGATTCCCAGTATTGATTCGTCCATCTTATGTTTTAGGTGGTCGAGGAATGGAAATTCTCTCGAATGAATCACAGTTAGATGCCTATCTCAAAGAAGCCTATCTTGCTCCAGATAAGCCATTGTTGGTTGATGAATATCTTGGACATGCTACAGAACTGGACGTCGATGCCGCAGCAGACGGTAAAGAAGTCCTTGTAGGAGCGATTATGGAACATCT
>DAKQ01000117.1 GCA_002496635.1 Euryarchaeota archaeon UBA82
CAGGCGGGCCCGACGGGGTTCGAACCCGCGACCATCGGATTAAAAGTCCGACGCTCTACCTGACTGAGCTACGAGCCCAACGTTGTTTCTTGGGCTTTCAATCCCAACTACCACCCCTTCATATACTTTTTCGATGGCTTAACACCCAATCAATAGGTTGGAAAGCCTCATCAAATACCGACATTAGGGTAGGTCGATTGGAAATGTTTGACGAAAAGAAAACATCTCGAGAAATCGAATTGTTAGGAGGTGAGGCGAGAGAAATTCAATGGAAGAATTTCCATCTCATTGTCCCTCATACTGTTTATCCTCCAAGAGAAGATACTGATCTCCTTGCAAGTGTTATCGAAAAAGTCAGTCCTTTTGGCAAAAAAAGGTTCCTTGAAATCGGTAGTGGCTCAGGGGCTTTATCGATACTCGCAGCATCATTGGGATGGCAGGTGGAAGCGAGTGATGTTAATCCGTATGCAGTGGTTGCAACTCGATTTAATGCCATTGAAAATAATGTTGAGACATCTACTTTCGAAGGCGGCATTGGACCAGCCCAAGATGGCCAACATACGCAATGGATGAATCCAGGATCCTACGACTTGGTCATTTGGAATATGCCTTACATTCCAGCAGAAGAGACTCAAGAATATCTTGGACCGATGGAGGATGCAGCTTTAATCGACACACATCCATCTGGCCTGTTGAATGAATTCGGTGAAATGATTCGACGTTTCCAACTCATATCTCCGACCGGAATCGGACTCATCTTATGCAGAGAGTTTTTTGCAAATCAGAGTACAAGGGACATCTTACTTTCCAAAGGACTCGCAACTCAATCCGTTTCCAGCCTTACCTTTGAGGATGGCGAAACAATCCAAGTTCTTGCTGTGTGGCATCCTTTCGTTAAATCAAAAAAACAACAAATCCATACTGTGGCTTCAACAAATTCGGAAATGTTAGAAGGAACTTACAAGCCCGGTGACTCTCTACGTGCAAGATTTCAAACCGATGGCAAGGGGCGCCATGGTAGAACCTGGGATGACCATCTTGACTCATTCAAGGGAACCTGGAAACTTGATTCCAAACTGATACCTCAAATCTCATCCCAGTTGCAATGTCAAGTCGCTCTCGAAATAGCCTCATTATTCCAATCAATGTCTCCTTTAGAAGATTCAATCCGCGTGAAGTGGCCTAACGATCTGCTAGTTCGAGACAAAGAATCAAGGGAATGGAAAAAGATAGGAGGCATCCTCTTTCAATCGCTTTCAAGAGGAGATGAGCAATCACTCGTTCTTGGTATTGGTATTAACACAAAATCCACGAATCTGCTTCAGGGTAGAGGATCTCTTGAAGAAGTTGGAGTTGAGTTGGATAACACTCAACTCTTCACGCTTCTCGATGGAATTGTATCCTCCCTTTTTGAGAATAAATCAAATCTCTCAAATACCTCCAAAAAAGGAACAGGAATTAATCTTAAACTATTGCTTAAGGAATGTATCTATAGAGAAAATGTATGTATGCTCACAGGTATTTCCGATGCAGGAAATCTTCTGATCGAATCAAGCCAACAAGAGCATTTCGAGGTTTCAGATGATCTCAGTCTTCTTTGGCCTCATCTTCAACTTCAATGATGGCATCAAGAATTTCTTCTGTTTCAACAGATCCATTCACTCTCCTTGAGAACCCATAGCCTGCGAAAGCAAAGCCAAGAACATAAGGTAGGAAATTCAATCCATAAGCCCGGGATAAATCAACATCGACTTCGCCATTTACGCCTTCCTCTAACGTAACAATCCATTCTAATTCCCCTCCATTGGATTCGTAATTCCCCTCAACATCTCCGTTAACTCCGACCGATTCCCTTATGTCTTCGACTTCTTCACCATCTTCGAAAATCTGAATCCTCACGTCAGATGCATTTTCGACAACGACTTTGATCGTTATTGAATCACCGTCGAATGTTTGGGATGTGCCTTGCAGTGAATCTTCAGTGCCATTGATTTTCGTTGGTTGATCCCATTCTTGAATAAACAATGTACCAATAATGAGCGTGACGCCAATCAACAAAAATACGTCGCTAATCTTCAAAGGGGGAGCATTCCCTCCACCGGCCATAGAACACCCAAGAGGAACAGGGTGAAAATGTTGCCCTACTTCTTCTTGGGTTTGGGAAGGCCTAAACGTTGCCGTACGAGTCGTATTTTTCCGGAAGATGAAAGCGAATTCATTCTCCCATTTACAGAAGACTTTGAGAGGACTTCTCGAACAGTATCATAATCGACCAGATTGACACAAATAATTCCCAATCCAATATCGTCTTTAATCGATTGATATTCACAGGACGCTTTCGCAACATCGGATCCATGAAAGTGAGCATCGTAAAGCCGGAAATGAATGTCCTCTGGAAAGAGCTGTTTGATGAGTCCCTCTACATCACCTCTTGAACGGATTGATGACGGGAATGAAAGACCAATCCAACGCCGTTTTGGCCGTTTTGCCTTTGACAATTTAGCAGCCATGCCAGAGCGAGGCACTCATGATTGATGAGGATGGCGGAAACGAACATCAAACACCCTAAAGAACCAAAACTACGAGGGTATTCTATGGAGGAAGATGCACCACTTACGAAAATGTCCATTATTCGAAGTCTTCTCTCTCCTTCAACGGCGCCCCATTTACTCCTCCTTGTTATTACAGCAAGCATCCTTCACGTCACTGCTAAGATTGGGTCTGAAGATGTAGCAAGCTTTGGATTCATTTCTTTTTCTGTGGCGTACATATTACTCGCACCAGCATCAAACAAGGATGTTTTTAGAACCTGGATTTCATATACTCAGCAAGACCATGCTTCTTTTGGAGATTCGGTAAAAGAACGACTCAAAATACTGCTCGTACCAATTGCATTCGCTTTGATTTTATGGGGTGTTATGTCCTTTACAATGGGCCAAGACAGTGCGTTTTCTGAGATTGGGGGGATTATTCCACCTGCACTTGGATTCCTCTTTGTTGCATGGGCTGGTGCCCAAGGTTGGTTCTTCGCCTATGCAACATCGAGTTCAATCAGTACACCTGAGACTGGTACTCTCAAAGATAAGTCAACACACTCCCCAATACCCTCTTTGATTACAACGTCAGTCCTGATGATCAGCATGACCATTCTCGTTACGGAAGCATTTCGATTTATTCTGACGAGTAACGAGTTTAGCATATTGCCATACGTTGCTTCCTTTGCTGTGTTCGGAATCAGCGTTAAATTCACTTGGCCACTCCGACAAAAAGCGGCCATGCACACAGCGACTCATACTATAGCAAAGCGATGGTTTCACGTCACGCAGTTGTTCATTACTTGGCATGTATTGAGCATTGTGCGTAGTATCGACTCTGCCTCCTCAAGCACTCTTATTTTCATCGAAGAACTCGTCTTGATGATTCTAACTGTATTCATGGCGATTTGGGCACTCACAAGCAAAGCTGATGGACGTAAATTAAGACTCTTTACCAAAGACAATGCGTTATTCTGGGGCGTAGCATTTGGATATGCCTATGCTGGAAGTGTTGCCATGATTACCTCTGTATTCGACGATTTGACAACCGTACTAATCGGAGGTCACATCCTCGTAGTCGCAACTGTTGTGTGGGCGCAGCGATCATTACTTGATACAAGAATTACCCGAATGTTCAAAGATTTTGATATCAAAGAATCTGTTGAGGCAATTCAAATCACACCTAAAGTAGAACCAGAGTCTGTGAAAATTGAAGAATCAGAGAAGGGTGAAGAAACTACGGAATCTGCAGAATCTGGTGACAATGCGGACAGCATAGGAGACCCTGTGGACTGGAATCAAAAACCATCCTCAATCGGCGATGAGACAAATTGGGAAGAAGACGTTGAACTTCTGGATTAACTGTCTGATATTCCTGAGAGAAGCATAACCACTCGAATAACTCCTTCAAGTTCAGGAGTGACTCTTGCTCCAAGAATGACTTGTGCTTCAGCATCAACTGCTGATGTCAAAGCGGTTGCAATCTCATCCACTTGACCAATTGTCATTCCGAGGCCACCTTCAATTTGTAACAGGCAACCTTTGGCACCACCTACGTTCATTGGAGCAAGTGGGGCTTTGACTGTAGTTTCGAACAATTCTTCCAAGTTATCATGGTGCCCAGAACCGACCAACATTGTTGAGGCTCCAGGTTGACGAACGATCGCTCGTAAATCCATAAGATCGAGATTGATTAGACCCATCGAGAGTAGTGTTCGAACCAAACCATCAACGAGGTCCTCAACCCATTCCGAGCCCATACTCCAATCCTTTCCACGTGTTCGTGCTTGCCGAGCAAGACGCTCCAATGAAAGTTGAACACAAACATCCGAGTGATGCTCAAGACGATCCAATTCAGCTGTAGCAATCTTTAATCGAGTAGGTTGTTGGGAAAACGGCAATGCTGCAATTGAAAGTACTATGGCTCCATGGAGCTTCGCTTGTCGAGCAAATTCATGTGATGCCCCCGTCCCAGTGCCGCCGCCCAATCCAGTCACAAGAATCACGAGTTCAGCAGTTTCCAAAAAGGGACGAGTACGCGAAGAAAGGCCTCTCATTCGTTGCTCTGCAAGAGGTGGCAAGGCAGCGCAACCCAATTGGTCAAGAGTGTGCCCGAGTCTCATAATGTGTCCATCTTCGGTATGTGGAAAGGATTCATCTGCATCGATCATGAGAAGAGACGCTCCTCCTCCCCTTGCATGCGCTCTTGAAGCCCATGTACAACCAAGCCCACCAATTCCTGCGATGAGGATTTGGGAGGACTCCATGCACCTCCGTTGGGCATAACGCCCTTGAACTTACCTTACTTTTCGATAAATCGCATGTAACGGCGTCTTGCATCACGCGCCCAAGCATTGTCTGGTTCTAACGCAAGAACTTGGTCATAATATCTGATAGCGGTCTCAAATTCTGAGAGGTGACGCCCGTACAGATGGCCTAAATTAGAGAGGACTGGGATGCATTTTTCGTCCACTTCTAACATCTTTAACAAGAGTTTCTCTGCAGCACCAAGACTGTTTCGAATCATCAAATCTTCCGCCTCATCAAGTTGTTCAAGTTGTTCCGTTGAGAGGTCATAGATGTTGTCAAATGGTGTCTCGGCCATGATTGTGCGAGGAAGGTTAAAGCAATGAATCCTTGCTTTGTTAAAATTTGGAGAAAAAACGCTACACTGCAAGGCAATAATCTTGCGCTTCACCAACAATGTTTAAGGGGTCCTTGTTAGTCGAGGAGATATAGGGTGGAGTCATGCGAACGCGTTCATTCACAAAGCGGCGCTCGATTGTCGTTGCAGTGTTGCTCTTGCTCCTTTTACCAGGGCTCGCCACATCTCTACCAACAGGTATCGGAGGCCAACAACAAAACGGCGCAGATACAATTGATGATGTCGCCAAAGAAGGTTGCCTTTGTCACAATGGCGCACCGACCAACGAAGTTCAAATCATTCTCGATGATGTGCCTTACGCATGGACCGCTGGAGAGACGTACGAATTCAAACTTCATATTATCGGTGGACCAGATGCAGGAGGACAGTATTCAGCAGGATTCGCCATGCGAGTCTCGAGTGGTACTCTTTCAGGAATTGGCGTAGATAACTGGCAAGGCGATGAACAGTCACTTACTCACACCTCTGGCTCTGCAACAGAATCCGATCGTATGTGGGAAATTACATGGGTTGCTCCCGCTGAAGGCGAAGGAACCATTACATTCTGGATTACCGGAAACAGCGTTAACGGAGACGGTGGTCTTGGAAACCAAATTGAGGATATGTGGAATCAACTTACATTCGCTATCACAGAAGGCGATGAAAAAAGCCTAGCACGTGGCACACGAACCGTCTTCGCGGGAGACGGAAACGTAAGCCCACCAGAACCAACCTCAATCGGAACCGACCTCCACCACATGGGCGCTAAACTTCGCGCTCATTGGCTAGGATTGCTCGGGTTTGGAGCAGTTATTTTGTGCATCGTTTTCGCAGGACTCATGCTCCGATATGGATTCTCGACTTCATACGAAGGACGAAGCAACCAGCTTCGGCTTCGATACAAACTCATGCGCAGAGGTGACCAGTGATGTACGACGATGCAATTCAAAATCTACTGAAGGGAGTTGCAGATGGCTCCATCACCGTCAAGGACGCACGAACGGCTCTTGAGGGCGTCGAACTTACAGAAGAGCAAATGGATGCTGCAATCGATCACGGAGTCCACAACGTTGCTGAATCCGGTACAATCGTTAGCGCTTCACTCGCACCATCCGGAGCGTCCTATCTCACCATGTTCTTCTTTGCATGGGGACTCTTCTGGATTTGTTACTGGTCATTCTCCCTCATCTATGGACTGGCCAATGATTGGGATCAGCAAAACTTGTCATTCCATCTCGGCATGGTCTTGACAACTCTCATCCTCATGGGGCTCGTCTATCTGAAATTCATTCTACCGGATACCATCATCGTGAAGCATTCTCAGAACAAGTACGTTCCTGAACACCAGAAAGACTGGAAGGAGTATAAGTGGTGATTTTTATGGCAAAAGATTACGATTTAGTCGTTCCAGAATCCAAGCAGATGGATCTCAACGCAGCTGGAAATGTTATCAATAGACGTCAGTTCTTGCGCTATGGATTTAACACCGCTGCTGGCGTACTTACAGCATC
>DAKQ01000009.1 GCA_002496635.1 Euryarchaeota archaeon UBA82
AGAAAGCAATGGAGTATCGATGAGATTCACATAGGCAAAATCTGCAGTATTCAAATCACCTCGACTATGAGCAACAACCCAATCTGCTTGAGCATCTATTCTTCGATACATGGCCCAATCTGCAAGTGTATCATGTGCTTCGTTTGCGGGGATATAATGGGTTGCAACAAGACGAGGAAATCCATAACGATCACTTGGTATGTAGATCAGTAAGGTATGATTATCATCAACCATATTGAACAGTTCAATATGATGTACACTGTCACATTGACCGACAGTCATATCATCTTCACTGACGACAAGATGGACAAGGGTATTCTCTGGTAAATTGGTGTAATTTGGTAACCAGTTTTCTTGTACAGGTCTTGCAGCAGCCATTTCGGTGTCAACAACAAGTGTTTGATTTCCCCACTCCTTGTCTAAAGCCATTTGCAAGGCTTGCAGTGAATATGCACCACCTAGGCTGTGTCCGCCTATCCACAAATGCTGTGGAAGAATTTTCAGTTCGCCTAATGTTTGATTGACAAAATCATCTCGTGTTCTATCATCGATTCGTTCCTGTAGCAAATCCATTGCAGACTGAAGGGCATGCATTCTTGGGACATGATGTGGCCAATTCGACATGCCATTCTCTTCGACGAGCGTAAATGTGTCTGCTTCTTTAGGACGAACGTCTGTTGGATATTGGATATAGGCGACGACCATACCTTTTCCAACTAAATGGTCGATCCAATCTGAATAAGATTCGATGGATGGATTGTTGAAAGCATGAAGCAAGATTGCGAGGGGCACTCCTTCGATGCCGGGGTCACTTGGTAAATGAGGCAAGTGAAGGTAAACGGAGAACTCGATGTCCTCTTCAGTAGGTCCTTGTATCTCAGAAACGAGTTCAGGAATCGGATAGGGATATTGAATGCTTGCAGAATCAAATGGACCTGGTTGGGCTCCATAGCCCATGGATGGGGCCTCCGGTGGCGAAGGTGCAATTCCTATGAGCGCAGGTATGCCTGGCATAACAAGCCAAGCAGCAAAGAAGATTGTACACAAGTGGAGTACTGTGTAGGTTTTCTCGGTTTTACTTTGTTCACGCTTAGGGAGATGGGGAGCCCCTCGTACTGTTATTGCTGCTGACAAGAGAAGAACACCGTAGATTGTTGGAAGGAGTAAAAACGCACCACGGATATAACGAATGTCCATGAGCAAGAAAACGATCCAAGAGGCCAAAACAGCTCCAATCAACATGAGGAGGCAAACGATTGCTAGGGGGTGCAACTGTGCACCCCTTTGTTTTCGAATAGCAACCCATATACTCAATGCGAGAATGATGGCAGACAAAACCGTGATTGTAGCAATGTGCTGGCGCAAAAAGAAGGTCCAAGCAAGAGTGCGTATTGCTTGAGGCCAAATTGCATTTTGAATGGGCTCTCCAAGGAGAAGCAGATAAATGGATTCAGATAAGGCGATAACTGCACCAAGAACAAGAGCAGTTGGATGAAGGAAAGGAGAATTCAGAAATCTCTGAAATAAGGAGGATTTCTCCTCAACTCCATCCTCCATATTCTTAGGAACGACCTCGAGTTCAAAAAACGTCGTTCTACCGTTCAAGCATTAACGTTACGAACTTCTGGTGTTTGATCTGCAATCATAAATTCGAGCATTGCAGCCCACATCACGAATTCCATACTCTTCATCAGTTCATCTTCACCACCAACGACCTCAATCATGTTGTCAAGAGTGTCATCAGGTGAATGGTATGCGCTGTAATCAGAATCGTATGCTCCAAGATGGAAGATTGTTTGTGCACCTAGATCTCTGAAAGTAACGTGGTCTGAACGTCCAAATGTGTCTTCATGGACATCCATTACAAGATCTTCATGTTCAGGCCAATGTTGATCACAACCAGCACCATATGTGCCTTCAATTCTCATATCCATCGGTGCTCTAAGGATGTCTCTGTGAACGTGGTCAAGTACAGTTGTAATCTCAACATCTTGTATCTCTGGGTCAATATCAGGTCCAGACCAAGCATGGTAAGGGTATGGTTCACCAGTCGGTTTAATTGCAGGATAGGAAATTCCCATCATGTCCATGTTGATGTAAAATCGAAGTTCCTTATCCTTGGGTAAACAATAATCACAATCGTTGTTGGCGAAGGAACTAGATCCACGCAAACCCTCTTCTTCAGATGACCATAGTGCAAGGAATGTGTCGCATTGTACTTCAATATCTACGAATGCTTTGGCGAACAACATCATACTGACCGTTCCCCCAGTATTGTCGTATGCACCTTCGTATGTTCCGCCACCAGGAGGTCCACCAGGAGGTGCGATGTCCATGTGGGCTCCCATTCCTTGAACACAAGAATCATCACGGCCTTCCTTCCAAGCAATGACGTTCAAACTCTCAGGTTCGGTTGGATTCCCGTGATCGGTCACGCGCAAAATGTGAGTTTCATAGCCAAGACCTTCAAAATGGCCTTGGAAGAATGAAGCAGCACGTTCGAATGCTGGGTTTGGAGTCCCCATCCATCGATTAATGTATCCTCCACATTCAGTTGAATCAGTACAAACACTGGTGATAAATTTCATCTTATCAAGCCATTCTTCTCCATTCACAATTGGTGTCCCTTCTGAGATTTGCATCTCTATAGCCTCACCAGTTCCATCTGGATGGACGATTGTGAGGTTTGCATCTTCGACATAGGGTGTGAGTAAGAATTTCCCATTCAGTTGATCTCCAGTTACAGTAACATATCCATTCGGCAGTACTGAGCCGTTAACGAAAAGCATGACTCCAGTTGGGACAGAAAGTGAGCGTCCGTTTCCTTCGAGTAGGAACTCATGCCACTCGCCTGTTTTTAGGACAATCTCTTCCGGAGAGTTGTAATCTATTTGGAAAATTGATGAAACTACAGGTTGGTCTTCACTGGCTTCTTCACCAAAACATCCTGACAATGAGGCAAGGAGCATTACTAAGACCAGAAATAGGCCTTTGGACGCTTCTAGGGTCTGCATATCTACCGCTGTTCACAAATCCCTCATAGGCTTTGTTAATGGTGGTGCGGATAGCGGGAGTCGAACCCACGACATAAGGTTGGAAACCTCAGATGATAACCACTTCACCATATCCGCACTGTGGTAGTCCTTGCGAACAATCTCTCCTCTTTGAGCGCATCGGTCAAATCGGGTCACTTCATTTCAGGTGGAAGCGGTACTGCATCGTAGCCCAATTCAACTCTTCTCCTTTGAACAACGTCTTGGTCTGACATCATACGATTGTACAATACTTGAGCAGCTTGGACTTTTCGTTCCTCTTCATCCTTGATTCGTCGAGCTTTACCACGAATAATCAACACTCCAAAGAGGAATACAAAGACGATCATTGCAGCAGAGATCTGGAAAATAGTGGAATCCAGAATAGTGTCCCATGTGAATTCGTCTTCCCCACCAGAAGAAACAGAACTATTGTACACATTCAGTCGTATTGAGGCAGTATCCATTGGAATCTCAGCACCTGGTTCTGTAACTGTTAGAACGAGGGTATACGATCCTTCAGAGAGTGCTTGGCCAGTAAAAATCTTCTGTTGGAACGGCTCTGAACCCGTATTGAAAACCATCAATTGGGAACTTGTTTCAGCATAGACACTCGTAGAGGATTGCCAATCAATTCGTGCTGTAAAACCATCACTCATCGAGGTGGTAACTGTGCAGGTGAATTGGAAATTAGAACCAGTCACTGAATCGATGGTGATTCGTTCTGGTAAACATTCGAGTGTTGCTTCTCCAGCGTTTCGAGTAGGGTCATTGGGCCAATGGTCAGGCTTGTGTGCGCCAGATGTCTCGTTATCACCCCAGCCATCACCATCGCTGTCAAGATGCTGAGAATCATGCAATGGGAATGCGTCTTCTAAATCGGCATAACCATCTCCATCGGTGTCAGGGCATCCTTGTAAGGTTCCAAGAGAGGCGGTGCCATATTCATCTGGACATTGGTCAGGAGCCGTACCTGAATATTCATCACCAAACCCATCCATGTCGTCATCATACCATTGAGTAGCATCATTTGGCCAAACATCGTTGAGATCTGAATAACCATCCGAATCTGAATCAACACAACCGTAGACATCGTTTGTTGAGGTTCCTGATTCCATAGGACAGAAATCTCCTTGCGTCCCGTTTATCTCATCACCATATCCGTCGGAGTCAGAATCAGTCCACTGGGATGATTCGCCTAGGAAGTCGTCGTTCACGTCGGACATACCATCATTATCCTCATCAGCACAACCAAATGAATCTCTAAACGAACTACCTTGTGTTGTTGGACAGTCATCCGCTTCAAATCCACTTGGATTGTCTCCGAATCCATCGTTGTCTTGATCAGCATTTTGCGTTGCTTCAAATGGAAAAACATCTGAACCATTTGAAGTGTTCCACTGCGTATCACCGTCAGAGTAACCGTCACCATCTGAATCGATGCAACCAAATCTGTCGAAGGTGGAATTTCCAGCTATCAGCATACAACCATCTTCGAGATCATCATAGCCATCTCCATCGACATCGGATGAGCGACTTGGATCTGCTGGGAATGCATCGTTATCATCCGAGATTCCATCCCCGTCTGAATCAACACATCCATAGCGATCGATGGTCGATGTACCAGGTACTCCAGGGCAAGCATCGGGTTGTGGCCCGGTTGCATTATCCCCAAATCCATCAGCATCTTGATCCAGCCACTGATGTTTCAGCGCAGGTAATTCATCGATTGCGTCATCCCATCCATCGCCATCGGAATCAACACAACCGTAGCGGTTACCCTTTGTTGAATTCCCAACAGTTCCTGGGCAGGCGTCAGGAGTTGTTCCTCCTAGGTTGTCACCAAACCCATCACCGTCAACGTCAGACCACTGAGTCGGGTCGTCTGGTTGTTTGTCTTGACTATCAGCCCAGCCATCTTGATCGGTATCTAAGCATCCAAAGGTATTGTTTTGCCATGAATCCCCAAACTCGGTTGGGCAAGCATCTGGAAGATTTCCAGAGGCATTGTCTCCGAATCCATCGCCATCTTGATCAGCCCATTGAGTCTTGTCATAGCGAAATGCATCTGCACCTTGTGAAACGTTCCAAAGCCCATCAGCATCAGAGATCCCATCACCATCTTGGTCAGGACAACCAATTCGATCGACTGTTGAATTGCCGCTTTGGAATGGACAATCATCTGGATTTGAGCCAGTTAGATTATCTCCAAATCCATCGCTATCAGAATCAGCCCATTGGGTTACATCACTAGGGAATGCATCGGCTCCCTGAGCGATACTCCATGTACCATCTTCATCGGAATAACCATCACCATCTGTGTCCAAACACCCATTTCTGTCGACTGTAGATGTTCCAGGTACGGAAGGACATGCATCTCCATTTGTACCTGAAGGATTATCTCCAAATCCATCAAGATCGGAATCTGCTTGCTGTGAGGCATCGTTTGGAAGAATATCCGCCCCATCAGCAATGGTCCAAATTGGGCCATTTGTACCTAACAAATCCTCATCTGAAGTCCCATCATTGTCCGAATCAGGACATCCAAAGCGGTCTGTGACAGATGTTCCTGCAACAGTCGGACATTGGTCAGGATTGGTTCCTGTAGGTTCATCTCCAAATCCATCACCATCAGTGTCTTCCCATTGTGTAGAATCGTTCGGGAATGCATCATCTCCATCAGCAAATCCATCGTTGTCAAGGTCAGAGCAACCGAGATTTCCTAATTCAGTAGATGTTCCGAAGGTGGTTGGACAATTGTCTGCGTTTACGCCTGTTGAATTATCCCCGTATCCATCACCATCTTGGTCAGCCCACTGGCTTGGTTCGGATGGGAACGCATCAGCACCTTCTGCAGTGGTCCACGTCATATCTCCATCCGAATATCCATCACTGTCTGAATCAAGACATCCAAATCGATCTTCGAAGGATGTACCTGCATCAGCCACACATGAATCTCCTTCTGTTGCAGGCTCAGGTTCGTCACCGTACCCATCTCCATCAGAGTCTGCCCATTGGGTTGAATCGCCCAAGAATACGTCAGCACCATCGGCAACAGTCCAAACTGAACCGTTGATACCAGTTGGGTCAGGGTCAGAAGAACCATCTCCATCTTCATCAGGACATCCATTTCTATCGCGTGAGGAGAAAGCCTTCACAGCATTACAACCGTCTGCACCGTTCGAAACAAGCCAAACACCATCGTTATTGGAATATCCATCACCGTCTCCATCTAAGCATCCATATCGATCGAGCGTTGAATTACCAAGTGTAGAGACGCACGCATCTGGTTGGAAACCAACGCCGTTGTCTCCGTATCCGTCGAAATCTTGGTCAGCCCATTGTGTGGGTTCTGATGGGAATGCATCCGCACCATTTGAAACAAGCCAAACACCATCGGGATTCGAATAACCGTCTCCATCGGTATCTGGGCACCCGCTTCTGTCAATAGTTGATGTTCCATATGTGCTAACACAATCATCATCACCGTCGATGACACCATCGAAGTCTTCATCCTCTGTGAGATTAACCAATGTTGTTTCTTGATTCAAAGCCAGAGCAAAAAATTGCGGGCCACGGGGGACATTCGTTCCATTGACATGGACTTCCCAAGTACCCTGAGCAGGGTTTGCAAATTTCAATCCCTGAAGGTTGTCAAGATTGTTTGATAATTCTGTCCAAGTGCCTGATGGATCTTTTACTGCTAAGTCGAGATTGTTGACTAGATTTATCGAAGCAGCAGTTGTGCTTTCTGGATCAATCCATGATAACACGATGTTGAGATCAGGTGCTGAATTCGGAATGTTGAAACTCCATCCCCTATTTCCAGATGTTGAGACACTTTCATCCTCAATAAACGTGGCATTCATAGCGTTTCGTAAATCAACAAGTCCCCATCCTTCATGGTTGTTCGGAGCAGTTTCACCAGCACCATTTGTCACATCGCTGTATTGCCCCATCATGTCGTGTGCGCTTGTAGCAAAGATTGCTTTAACCAAAGCAGAACTTGGATCTTGATGACCCCTATTGTCGATGAGGTGTTCGAGGAGAAGAGCGGTTGCTCCAGCAGTCAGAGGTGTTGACATACTGGTTCCTCCCATGTATGTGTAACTTGAGTTGTATGCCATCCAACCAACAGAACTTGTCGATCTTGATTTTGTCGAAAGAATGTATGAGCCTGGCGCAGAAATATCCGGTTTCAATCGCCCATCATCAACAGGTCCACGGCTTGAAAAAGCAGACATGCCACTTATGTTGTCGGCCGCTTTATCGTCCTTGATGGGGTTCGCGGGAAAAGGGTTAGGCGAAAACATTGATCCCCATTTGCTGTTAATCGATGGGCGATTATTTTCACTCGCCCCAACAGTGAAAACATTCTTTCCTGTTGCGGGGTTTCCTAATGAATCGAAGTCAACTTCTCCATTTGAGTTTGCATCTGCCCCAGAGTTACCTGCAGAAAATAAGATTGTCATATTCGTATAATCTCTAGCAGCTATATCTGCTTGTAATGATCCGAGAGTGTATTCACTAAAACAAGTGTTACTGCAAGTATTGCCCCACGAATTCGTGTGAACTCGTGAACCATTTTCAGCAGCAAATCTAAACAGATCAGTTTTGTTTGTTGGAATGCCATAGAGTGTATTTTGTTTGCCAGCAGGGTTGTTTTGGCACCATAATCCAATAGATTGGAAATACAATCTCGCTTCAGGAGCCATACCTTTGATGTTTCCAGAAGAATCAGTCCCATCTCCTAGGACAGAACCTGCTACGTGGGTTCCATGCCCATGCAAATCTTCGGCTCCGTCGTTTGCAGGAGATCCGCATGCTGTTGCTCTTGCTGGCGTCATTGGAAGTGAGACAATATCGACGATGTGGTCTCTAAAATCTGGATGCATAGTGGAATCATTTGTACCGCTGTCAAGTCCTGAATCTGCAACTGCTACGATGATACCCGTACCGTCTACATAATTCCATGAAGAGTTGATTCCGCTCATTGTTGCTTGACTCCACAAGTCAGGTGCCTTTAGAACCGCATCAGCCTCATCGTTTGTATGCGTATACCCAAACTCCTCTTCTAGCCATTCAATCTCATTCTGACTTGCTAACCAAGATATTGCAGAAGACGAGGGTTGTATGTAGACTGTAGAAAATCTCCCTACGTGATATGTGATCTCAATTTCATTCATTGAGTAGATTTCCTCTGGGAGTGTTTTGCCGCTGAGTAGAAGGTTAACTGGAACCATGTCTTGCTGGTAGAAGAGTTCCGATGTGCTTGATAGATCACCTGTTAAAATTCGGGCTAAACCGCGACTCATTTTGTCGGTAGGATCGAGTTTCACTATCCCTTCAACACCCAATGAATCAAGTTGCTTCGTTGAATGTTTATTCAATTCACAATGGAATCCGTTGACAGGTAAAAAGGAGAAACAATCAATCCCTGCATCATTTAGTTCGCCTTCCCATTCAGTTGGTACGGGGTATTTGTGAGTGAGGATGTAATATCCGGTGAGGACGTTTTCATTGGTACGCTCAGGCCAATCTTCAACTGAAGTGACGGTTGCATCTCGATACAATAAGCCGATGGTTCCTGCACCCTCTTCCGCATTGTACCAGCCTTCTGCGTGGGATTTCGTTGGATTGATTCCTAACTGGCTGAGGATGTCAAGTTCAGCATCTGTATCAATAATAATTCCTGGTTGACTGCTATTTGAGGAAGCGAGAGGAGCGATTAATTGCGTCAGCATAATCGTTACGAGAAACAAAGAAACGCGCATTCGCCGAGCCGCCATGAAGGTGTCTTGACATCGGTCACTCATGAATGATTTGCTAACATCGAAGAATATTGATTGACGAGGATTCAAAGGAAATGGGCTGTAGCCCCAAACATGCGAGGAAGAAGTGGGGCACCTCAAGATTCGATGGCACCGTCAGAGATCAACGAAAAATCGCAGGTCTTGGGCCGTCAAATTTGGCGTGTAGTTCCATACGCAAAACGCTACCCAGGGCGTGTCCTCTCAGGTGTTCTAGGTAACGCTATGGCTCGTTTCTTCGACTTGATGCCATTTGTAGCCATTGGTTTAGCAGTTGATTATTTTACTGGCGGAGCTCTCTCTGGGCCTCAAATCATTCAGGATTTTGTGACCTCATTTGGGGGAGATCCTGCTATCGGCTACGGCGTTCTCATCTTCCTCGGCTTCTTCTGTTTGGCAATCTTCCAAGGAATTTCTGAATATTCGTGGCAAACGCTGGGCTACAAGATTCAACATGACTTGCGGATGGATGCAACTCGATCATTGATCGCAATGGAAGCATCGTATTACGACATGAGGCAAACGGGTCAGATTATGTCAGTTCTGTCGAGTGATGTAAACCAACTTGAAGATGTTGTCTCGGATTCATCAACATCGATTATACGGATTGTTGTAACATTTCTAACCGCTTTCCTAATTCTCGTGTTTATGTCTTGGAAACTTGCTATCGTCCTCTTTGGACCGATTATCCTCATCGTCCCAATTGTCTATTGGTTCTCTACAAGCGTACAGCGTAAGTACCGCAAGCAACGCGAATCTACAGGAGACATCACTGCAGTTCTTGAGAATCTTATTTCTGGAATCGCTGTGGTTCAAGCATACAACGCTGAAGCGTGGGAAGCAAAGCGGGTTGAACGAGAATCAGGTTCGTATAAGGAACAAGCAATGGAAGCGAGCAAAGATCGCAATCGATTTGTTCCAATGATTTACGTTGTAGCAGGTATCGCATTCGGCCTTCTTGTTACCGCAGGTGGATGGCTTGCCAAGGAGGGTGAAATCACCACAGGACAACTCGTCACATTCCTTCTAATCAGTACACGTATGACCATGCCGATGTTTATCTTTGGAATTCTTGTCAATCAACTACAGCGTGGCGAGGCAGCAGCTCGACGAGTCTTTGCAGCGATTGATTTGGAACCGACAATCGTGGATGCAGATGATGCCACAGCACTTCTTGGCCCGATTGAATCGATTGAATTCAAGAATGTACATTTCACATATCCAAACACCTCGACAAAGGTGCTCAGTGGGATCTCCTTCTCAGTAGCAGGTGGTCAATTCCTCGGAGTCATGGGCCACACTGGAGCAGGTAAAACGACCATCTTGAAATTGCTCATGCGATATTATGTTCCAGATAGTGGAGAGGTCTTAATCAATGGAAATGACATCAATAACTACACGCTTGAAAGTGTACGTGATGCGATTGGATTCGTTAGCCAAGATCCATTCCTATTCTATGGAACCATACGCGACAATGTAAGGTATAACCAAGAAGCGACGGATGAGGATCTAAGCACGGCTCTTGAACTTGCAGGAGCACTTGAATTTGTCAAAGAATTAGAAGATGGAATGGAAACCATGGTTGGAGACAGAGGTGCTAAACTGAGTGGTGGTCAGCGTGCAAGAGTTTCTCTTGCCCGTGCATTACTGAAGAAACCATCTCTGTTAATTCTGGACGAAGCATCGAGCGCATTGGATGCTGAAACGGAACGCAGGATTCAAGAGAACCTTCTCAGCACAGGTTCTGGAAGGGCAACCATCGCTGTTGCCCATCGTTTGAGCACAATTCGTAATGCAAATGAAATTCTTGCAATGGTGGATGGGGCAGTTGTTGAACGAGGAAAGCACGATGAATTACTTGAACACAAAGGTGTTTACTCCAGTCAATGGATTATCCAAACTGGAGATATGGCTGGTCTTTGATTACTCTCGTTTAAGAATTGGTCGAAGAACGGTTTCAATCTGTTCTTTTGCAGAAACTGGTATGAATGCTTTATTGCCCCAAAGAATGAGCAATGAGATAAGGAAAAACATGGGTATGCCGACAATCAGCGACCATATTGCAACAGTCAAATCGAGGATGTAGTGTTCTTCAAAGAATTCAGAAATTACAATTGTTGAGATAAGTACCAGCACTCGCAAAATGGATAAAATTGCTCGGATTGACATCCATATCTCTTCCTGGTCAGAAACATCATTATGATTCTGTTCAGGCATGCTTTGCCTTCTGAATAAGGCTACAAAGCCCTTGCGCTAAGTTTAGCCGACAAGCAATAGTTTCTGATTAGAGCGTACGTTCACGGTCATCTATTTGGCGACCGACACCAGCAGCTCCACCCGTTTTTCGGATTTCTCGCCATGCCTTGTTGACGCCTTGTCCGTATGCCCAATGCGCAAGGAAGACAAATAACGGGGCTAGAGCAACAGTTCCTATTGATCGATGAGGACTTGTTCCAATCGCAGCACCTAGCCAAGAAAGTCCGATGTAGAAGCCCATGAGTCCGAGCGTTCCATGTACAACTATTCGTGACCATGTCCAATCCCCATCAAGAGAGAACCAAGGATAATCGGTTGCTCCTCCAGTTGAAATTCCAGCAATAAGAGAAAGAATTGCGACAGCGGTTAACCACGGGAAGAAACCGATTGCAGTATGCGACCATGTAGAAATCTCTGGCCATCGCTTGTTTGCAACCATTCGAGTATATCCATAATTTCTCATCTGTTTCATGTAAGGTTTGAAAGGACGACGTCGACGATGAGGCATGACATTCGATGGGTCGATGAAGAGTTTGTGCCCCTCTCTCTGAATCTTTGCATCAAGAACTACATCTTCTGCTCCAATACAACCAGGTTCGAAGAAATTCACCTGACGAAGATTCTCCATTCGATGAGCACAATTCACTCCAGGGTTGTGAGTGATTGGAACCAATTCCCCTCGAGGCTGAGCACCGTAACGGGTTCCAGCGGTCATGAATTTGGTACAGAATGCAACATCTGCACATTTTGCTCCAAATGGATCATCATCAGGTGCGAAGTTTGGCCCACCTACTGCGCCCACCTCTGGATCTTTGAACCATCGAATAAGTTTCTCAGCCCAGTCAAGCGGTGGAACTGTGTCATCATCGGTGAATAAGACGAGATCGTGATCCATTTGTCGGAGTGCAAAATTGCATGCATCAGCACGATTTGTTGATGGATCTTCAATCCATGTTGCTCCGTATTTTTCGCAAACGTCCTTTGTGTGATCTTTCGATTTTGAATCTGATATGACAATTTCAATACCTGGATATGTTTGCTGTGTCAGGCGATTAAGGACGATGTCCAACTCGTCTGCATTGTTGATAGTTGGTATGAGAATGGCAACCTTGTAAGGAGTTCCATCCTCTTTGAGAACCTGTTCCACCATGACTATGCCAAAAAGAACTCACATATGAAAAAGATGCTTTATTCCTCGACGATGTTTTCTGGCAATCCTAGCACGGCAGCGGAAGATGAGGCGGGTAAAGATTCAACATCCTTCAATGTCTTCTCCATCGCTCTTAGCCGCCTCATCATGGAATCTTCTCCACGCTCATTAGAAATCGTATTTGCTGCGGTATTGAGTTGTTTATGCAATTTAGTCATCATCTGTCCGAATTTTACGAATTCAGTCTTTACTCCACCAAGAACATTCCAGACCTCACTTGCTGAAGATTCGAGAGCAAGGGTACGGAATCCCATCTGTAGACTGTTCACAAACGCTGCAAGCGTCGAAGGCCCAGTGACAACGATTTGATGATCTCTTTGGAGAGATTCAAACAAACCAGGGCGTCTCACTACGTCGGCATAGAGTCCTTCGGTGGGAAGAAACATTACTGCAAAATCTGTTGTGTAAGGGGAAGCAACGTACTCTTGACTAATCGTCTTAGCCTTTCCTTTTACATTTGATTCAAATTTTTTGTATGCGGTTTGAATAAGTTGTTTGTCGCCTTCATCCATCGCTTCCTGTAGGCGAAGGTAATCTTCTTTGGGAAATTTACAATCGATAGGTAGCCATACAGGTTTGGTATAATCGCCCTCGATACCAGGCAATTTAATTGCAAATTCAACTTGACCTCTACAAGCAGGGTGCGTTTTTACATTCTTTTCATATTGGTTCGGTGAAAGGATACTTTGCAGGATTTGTTCTGCTTGAATTTCTCCAAGAGCGCCCCGCGTTGAAACATTGGAAAGAACCTTCTTTAATCCGCCAACATCCATTGCAAGGGTCTGCATTTCTCCGAGTCCTTTCTGAACTGCTTCAAGCCTATCGCTTACGAGTTTGAACGATTCGCTGATTCTCTTCTCCAAAGTCGATTGTAGTTTTTCGTCTACTGTATCTCTCATCTGGTCCAATTTTTTCTCGTTACCTTCCTTCAGTTCGTTGATGTTAATCGATACATTTGCGAGGTGCTTTTGCTGTTCAGTGCCAATGTCTCTCAATGTCGTCGTCAGCGTCTCTGTCGAAAGTTTGTTCATTTCGCGAATTTCACGACGAAGTTCAATATCATTCGAGCCAGAATTCCCAGCTAAAAGTTTCCAAATCGATGCAATCAAACCTACGCTTAAAATGAGTATAATTACTAATTCCACAGACACCATGCCAGTATCTATTTGTCGAGAGTACATGAAGACGTCGTTTTTTATGGCCTCTTAATATTGCTCAATTCGTTACTCTCCTCCCTGTTAAGTTCATAAGCCGTCGAAGGCCGAGGATATTGTAGGGGTGCCTCATATGTTGAACATCACAGCCCGTCAAGAACTAATAACCAAGATACTCGATACGCTTATGATCGTCATCGAAGATGCGAGGTTTGATTTTGCAGAAGATGGCTTAACGGTACGAGTCGTTGATTCATCGCACGTTGCGATGATCAAATTGACCGTGGATGCTGCCGCTTTTGACGGATGGGAACTT
>DAKQ01000173.1:0-6685 GCA_002496635.1 Euryarchaeota archaeon UBA82
GCTTGCACATCGATTACAATGAGCGTTGAGGTCGATAAATTGCCCATCAATGAACCTGCATGTAAGCGAACACCAGTTGCACCTGGAAGTGCATCCGAAGGTATCGAAATCCTCAGTGTTGAGGTTTCTTGATCTTGAGCAGAAAGATTCTCGATTTGATCATCAAGCCATCGAACTTCCCAACCTTGTGGGAATCCTGAATGCTGATTTGTTGGTTGAATTGCACCCGATGTTTCCCACGGATAATCATACTCGGACGAACCGTTGAAGACAACTTCTGCGGCAGTTTGTTGCAATGTTAGGCGCAATGCAGCATCCATTGTGGTATTGTCTGTCAATCCAACTGGTGAATCACCTGTAAGGGCGGAAAAGAGAACGCATGCTGCAAGATAAGAACCTGAGGTCGAAGGATGGCTTCCATCACTTGAGTACAGGCCATAAAACGTCGAAGTAGGCGACTGTGGATTACCACCGGCTGCTACGATTGAGTCATGAATGTGTTTGAACGCTAATCCAACAGGTGCAATGTAAATGTCAGCAGATGTTTGAGAAGAAATATTGTCTCTATAGTCGATGTATCCTTGTTCAAGCCTATCCTGCATAACAGTGTAATTGGAGAACAATATTGGATTCGCTGCATCACCACTTCTACGACCCCAAGTCATCATCAGCATGGTTGAACCGCCTTCTGTATCGACACGATCTGCTAAATCGATACTTGCATTTTTACTGGCAATCCAATTTGAATTTGAACGAACAAATCCTGGTATTTGGGATTGGTCTTGAAGAACAACTGTATCCCAAACACCTGATGAAAGCGAAAGATTTTGAGCACTCGAAGAAGTGTTCACATCTGACCAATGATCGGCAAGAGTGTGCCCTCCTGTTGCGTACGTAGATGTATTGCTCGGACTTCCAGCATTTCTCAGCATCTCTTCAAGCATTGAGTTCAAACTGTTCTGAGAAGTATATGAATTTCCAAAGATAAGAACGTCGCTAACGGATGTTGACCATGATGGAACAGTAGTGGTTGTGTTCGACCCTGTGTTGTTGGATGTATAATTCGCCCACCAGCCAGATAAGTCTGGCTCTTCTTGAACGCTAAGAAGGAAGGAATCTGTAACCGAGCCAAGGTTTGAAATTGGTAAATCTAAATCAACAGATTGTCCAGGTTGGATAGCGAGCAATCCATTATCACCAACGCTATTCGCGTCAATTGATGGATGATAGACAATAGCAACTGACACATAGACATCGATTGAAGAAGACGATACCCCATCTGTTTCGTTTACGAACAGCGTGAACATTCCGTTATCAGCAGGTGTTGCGGTTTCTGCAAGATGCACGACGATGGTTGTTGATGCATTATATGTCGGTAAAACGTTGGAAACAGTTGTAGAAGTTGGTGTTGCTGACCAGACATTCGACAAACCGTCCGTTGAAGATTCTACGGAGTAGGTCTCAATAGAGGATCCATTATTTCCGATCACTAACGAGATGTTGGCCGATTCACCTGGAATAAGAATCATGTGAGGCGTATCTACAGAGAGAACGATAGTTGGATCTGCTTTTGCTGTAATAGCAAGCGGAGAAGCACTTGCTGCAAGCATCAATAAGACCAAAACTACGGCTCGTGAGTGAGTCTTTGACATGGGACCACTTCAAGCGAGGCACCTTTAGCACTTGAGCGAATCGGCTACTAGGGTCTGAAAATCCTCAGAAATGGGTTAGTTTTTCAATTCGTGAAGAATCTAAGCGTTCCCAAGGGAAATGCCCCTCGTCTGTTGCATGACGTCCAAAGTGGCCACCAGCAGATGTCGCTTTGTAAATTGGGCGAAGGAGATCCAAGTCCTTGGCAATAGCTGCGGGCCTGAAATCAAATGTCTCCTGCACACGACGGGCAAGTTCTGAATCTGAAACGGTACCTGTTCCAAAGGAATCCACCATTAAACTGACTGGTTTGGCTACACCGATCACATATGCGAGTTGAATCTCAAATCTTGTGGCTAAACCTGCTGCAACAACATGTTTAGCAGCCCATCGAGCCGCATATGCTGCACTTCGGTCAACTTTTGAAGGATCTTTACCACTGAAAGCACCTCCACCATGACGCCCCATTCCACCGTATGTATCCACGATGATTTTTCGCCCTGTCAATCCAGCATCAGCGTATGGACCACCTGGGTCTGCGAATCGCCCAGTTCCGTTTACAATGAGCGTATAGTCCGAGGAGAGAAGTTCTGATGGAATGACATGTTCAACGACGTGTTTCTGAACTTGCTCCCTAACGTATTGAAGTTCTTTTTCTACTGAACCATCGAATTGGTCTTTCAAAAATTTATCATGTTGAATTGCAACGATGACTGTATCGACTCCAATAATCTCACCTTCGCTGTTGTATGCTACAGAAACCTGAGATTTACCATCAGGTCGAGCCCATGGTAGAATCATTTCTTCACGAACTGTGGTGAGTCTTCGAGAAAGACGCTGTGATAATGCTGCGGAAAGAGGGAAATATCTTCCTTTCAAATCCTCGTATTGTTCAGTTTCTGTGCAAGCAAAACCGAACATAAGTCCTTGATCGCCTGCTCCTTGAGAATCAAGTGTTTGTCGATCGACCCCTTGGTTGATGTAAGCAGATTGAGTTGTCACATAGACCAGAACATCACACAAGTCAGGATTTGTAGCGTCCATTCCGATAGCATGTGAATCATACCCAATATTGGCTGCTGCTTGACGTGCTATAGCATCATAATTTGGAGCAGGAGCATCGAGAGACACCTCGCCTGCAAGAATAATCACGCTTTTGTCTTCCATACCTTTCACACAGGTTTCAACTGCTACTCGAGCATTTGAATCAAGTGCAAGACAAGCATCGACAATAGCATCAGAGATGGCATCACACAACTTATCTGGGTGGCCACTGGTCACAGACTCTGAAGTAAAGATGTCTTGTTGCATGGCTTTCCGCCTACATTCTCATTATCAAAGGTTTCCATGATGAAACGAGCATGGATTTACAGCGATTCTTATTTGTACGGCACCATCTAGGATTTCCCATGGCTGACTGGCATCCCACCGCATATCGGACACACACACTCTTAGAAATTCAACAAAAAGGTGCAGACCTTGTTGGGCAAGAAGTTACAGTCGCTGGATTTATGGAAGCTAATAGAGGCAAAGGAGCCATCTGTTTTGTCGATCTGAGAGATGGAACAGGAACGTCACAAGTCTTCTTGAAAGGCGACATCATTGGTGAAGAAAAACTCGATATTGTTCAACGCATGACCCGGGAATCAACATTACAATTCACAGGCACCGTAGCCCAAAAGCGCCCGCCAAAGTTGAAGGAAGGCGAAACAGCACCTCCACCTGCCTATGAAATCGTAGCGTCAGACGTTGTTGTTTTGACTCGTGCAAATGCACCCCTTCCACTCGGCATTACCGATTCAGTGACGATTGGACTGGATACCCGTCTGGACAATCGCTTCCTTGATCTTCGTCGTGCTCACGTAAATGCGATGTTCACTCTTCGCTCAAAGGTACTGCAATATGGCCGTGAGCACCTCATTACAGAAGGATTCAAAGAAATCAATACCCCCAAAATAATTGCGTCAGCTTCAGAAGGAGGAACAAACTTGTTCCCAATGATGTATTTTGATACCCCTGCATTCCTTTCACAAAGTCCTCAATTGTATAAGCAACTTACCATTCTTGGCGGAATGGAACGTGTTTTTGAGATTGGGCCTGCTTTCCGCGCAGAAAATCATGATACATACCGTCATTTGAATGAATTTATCTCATTCGATATTGAAGCCGCTTGGATGAATGACGATGACGTCATGGGTGTTCAAGAAAGAATGATTCATCACATCTGGAAGACTGTAGCAGAAAAGGATCAAGAGCATATTGATACAATTAATGCTTACAGAGAGAGCCAAGGAGATGACCCAATCTCAGTTGAAATCCCTACGGTTCCATTCCCTCGTATCGAATATTGTGATGCGATTAAGATGATTCAAGATGCTGGAGAAGACATTACATGGGGAGACGATATTGATTCATCTCACTGCGATATTATTGCAGCAAAATACCCTGGATTCCACTTCCTACCTCGATGGCCCATGGAAATGAAACCATTCTACATCCATCACATTCCTGGTGAAGTAGGAGCTACTGGAGAACAACTCAGTCGTGGATTTGACTTGAACTATGGACGAGATGAGATGACAAGCGGTGGGCAAAGAGAGCATAACGTAGAGATTCTTGAAGAAAATCTTCGCTCGAAAGGCCTCAACCCAGAAGACTTCTCCTTCTATACTGATGGATTCAGATTCGGTGCACCACCACACGCTGGCTGGGGACTTGGAGTTGCACGACTCCTCATGGCATTGACCGGTTCAAGAAACGTACGTGAAACTGTTTTATTCCCACGAGACAGACATCGAGTAACACCCTGAGTTGACCAAGATGCCTGTTGATCGAATGCAATGGGGTGCTGAAGCGCGGCAATTTGCAGATTTGCATATGCCTGATGAACCATCTCCCTTCCAAAACGATCATGGCGTCCCGTGCGTCATGTTAATCCATGGTGGATTCTGGAAAAAAGAGTATTCACTTGAATTGATGCAACCGATTGCTAATGCGCTCAGCGATGCTGGTGTTGCAGCGTGGAACATTGAATTCAAACGTTGGGAACATGGAGATGAAGGTGTATGGATGGACACCATCTCGGATGTCCTACGAGCATGGGGCCAACTCGCTCTTCTCCCAGGAATTGACATTACTCGAAGTATGGTCATGGGCCATTCTGCTGGTGGTCATCTCGCTTTATTGATGGCAAGTAAGGCCGAACGAAAACCATGGCTCGCGATTGCTCAAGCCCCAATAACCGATCTTTTTGGAGCAGATGAATCGAAATTAAGTGATGACGGAGATGCAATCCGCCGCTGGATTGGTTGTGAACCATACAGCAATGAAGATATTTGGCGGAAACTCAATCCTGTCGATTTACCTCCTGAATCACCTGTTCTTCTTCTTCACGGTGAGAAGGATGAAGAGGTACCAATCGAACAAAGTGAAACGTATGCTAGAATAATGGATGCGAAAGGATCTCACGTGCAAAAGGTATGGTTACCGGGCGACCATTACAGCATTATTGATGCTGCAAGTGATGATTGGCTTGTGCAACAAGACGCAATTCTTGACTGGTTGTAAGTCAAGAACCACTAAGACCAACAATACCCTCGGCGAGTCATGAACCTCCTTGGTGCTGACGCAGTACTCGCCTCAAACGCTCTCTCTGGAAAAACTGCCTTGATTTGTGGAGCAAGTCGAGGAATCGGTGCAGCAACTGCGCGTATTATGGCAGCAGCAGGAGCGAATGTCATTGTATCAGCTCGTAATCAAGACCAACTCAATCACCTTGTTGAAGAACTGAAGATACTCGGTAATGGAAGCCATCAAAGCCTTGTGATGGATCTGGAAGATACAGATGGAATCTCGAGTAAAATCAATCAATTACTCGAACAAAATCCAATCCATATCCTCATCAATAATGCAGCCGGACCGCCAGGCGGACCGTTGCTTGACAGCACTGTTGAAGAATTGACTCAGCCATTTGGTAGACATTTACATGCTGCCCATACACTTGTACAACTTCTCGCTCCATCGATGGAATCTGAAGGATATGGAAGAATTATCCAAATCGTATCCACCAGCGTTCGAGAACCAATTCCTAACCTTGGCGTTTCGAATACACTCCGAGGAGCAATGGCCTCATGGGCTAAATCACTTTCAAGAGAACTTGCACCTTGCATCACAATCAACAATGTATTGCCTGGTTTCACTGATACTGAACGATTGGGAAGTTTAGCGCAGTCCATTCATGAGCGAACTGGAAAATCACTGGATTCAATCCATGATGGTTGGATGAGTCAAGTTCCAATTGAGAGGCTTATCGATCCACTTGAAACTGCATCTGTTATTGCATTCCTCTCAAGCCCGGCTGCCGGAGCAATTCGAGGAGTTTCACTTCCAGTTGATGGCGGAAGATTGAGGAGCATCTAAGTGAATGAGAAATTCATTCTTCCTCAATGACTTCGAAGGTTTTGAAGAATTCATCAATATCGATCACACCGTTTTCATCTGAGTCGACGCCGTGGAAAATAACTCTTGATTCATCAGAAGTAAAGTTGAACCCTAATGCAGAAAGAGCATTTTGGAATTCTCTACAGGTCAAATGGTTCTTGCCTCCGTAATCAGCTGCATGAAACACTGAGATTCTCTTCTCGTGTTCTAATCTGGATGCGGATTTAAACTGACTTTGGAATGTACTAAGCGGTGTAGTTGAAACAGATGCGTGCTTCTTTCCGTAAAGGTAGTACGTGGCAGAACCTACGAGGATAGCTGCACCTCCACCGATGAAAGCCTTCTGTCCAATGAATGTCAAGAGGAAGGCCCCCGCAACAACACCCCAAATATGCATGAAAGGGTACAATGGTCCTTTGTAAGAGGGATTCCAATCGTGCTCTTTACTGGTTTGACGAAGTATAATGACGCAAGTATTGATCATTATGAAAATCATAATCTTAAATCCAGATGCAACTTTAACAACGTCCTTCAATGGTACGAACAGAATTGCCAAACCCATGGCAACACCCGTAATTAGAATAGGGAAATGAGG
>DAKQ01000173.1:7063-27277 GCA_002496635.1 Euryarchaeota archaeon UBA82
GACATTGCAAAGAGGAAGCGGGATGCTGCGAGGATTCCGGCAAGAGCCATTGAGATCATTGTGAGAACTGATAAAACCGCAGCAAAGATACCAAATTTCGTCCCTGCTACTTCTTCTGCAAAGACATAAATCGGATTTTCGACAACATTACCTTCGACAATCCACCACTCTCCTGGAATTGCTGCCATCATCAGGAAAGCAATTGCCGAGTACAAGACGGTTGCAATCAAAAGTGAAAGCATAATACCTGCGGGAAGATTTTTTTCAGGGTCTTTGACTTCCCCTCCAATCGCTGCTACTTTGGTGACACCTGCATAAGCAACGAACACGAATGCGGCTGCTTCTGCAAGAGACCAAACACTGGCATCAAATGCTCCATCAATTGGTCGACTTGCATCGAAATCATCGACGAAAAAGGCTGCTGCACAAAGGAAGAGAAGGAGGGAAACGGTTGCTATGACAACAGGTGTTTGTATCGCTTTTACCTTTTTCACACCGAGTATGTTCACTATTGTGATGAGAACGAGAGCACTAAGAGACAGAACCAATATGTCCATTTCGATGTCAAAGTATGTTGTTACAACAACAAAATATGCAGAGAATCCAATTAACGCAAATGCTGATTTCAAAAGGAAGGATGTCCACAGACCAAGACCACTTATTGTACCAATAAGAGGCCCGTATGTTCGTTCCATGTAAACGTAAGAACCTCCGCTTGACGGCATACCTGAAGCCAATTCAGACTTTGAAATCGCTGCAGGCAAAACCACAGATGCTGCTAGAAGAAAGGCAAGCCAAATACCAGGCCCCATGATTTCAGCAGCAAAAGTTGGCGTGATGAAAATACCAGGGAGCATTGCAGAGAGTGAGATGATTACGACACCAGCAAGCCCGATTGTTCGAGTTAATGTATTTTTAATTCGAATTGGAATTTTTTCGAGAAATGAATCGAAGTCAAAATAGGCGGTTGTTGATTTTGGACGATTCTTGGCCAAACATCTCACCCCTGATTCCGACATCAAAATGCCGTATATGACGCCTCAAGAGTAATCGGGATATATTTACTTGCATCAAATGACAATGCATCTTACCGGATTTCGGTAATTATATTTTCGCGATAACTTTCATTTCAACTGCGATAGGTGTCGGTAAAGCTCGAATCGCTAGAGTCGTCCTTGTAGGACCATAATGGCCAAGAGTTTCAGCCCACACCTCATTATACCCTGCGAAATCACGATCCATGTCCACTAAAAAGGAAGTTACATCGACGATCTTATCCATTGAAGAACCTGCTTCTTCTAAGATTCGTGCAATGTTTTCTACAACTGCTCGGGTTTGAGCTTTGATATCATATTCGATTGGGTTTCCCTCATCATCACGGATGGGGCCGCCAGGAATTGCATTCGTTCCAGGTTGGCGAGGGCCAACCCCGGAGAGATAGAGCAAATCTCCGACCTGACGGGCATGAGGATACATGCCAACGGGCTTAGGAGCGGCTTCACTATTCACTGCACCTTTTCCTTCAGGAGGTTCCCACAGAGCAGGGCCTGTCGAAGAAGATGATGATGTTTCAGTTTTGATTGAATCTCCGTCTCCTTCGAGAACGTTTCGCTCTCCTTTGTAGTATTCAACATCGTCTTCATCGTATTCTTTGTCACCCATTCCAGTCGAAGTTGGGTCGAGTTGGACAACAGCACCACCCGCTCCATGAAGTGCCTCATAGGCAAGGACGCGCCCTGTGAGGTTGTTTCGATTTCCATTCATCGCTGAAAGCCACCACATCGGTTTGAATGTGACGACTTTTTGGACACGAATTTGTTGATGAATTGTTCTTGATAGTTGGGCAACATCTTCGAGACGACCCTTTTCTAAGAATTCCAAGACTTTACGATTCCATTCATCGTCTTTCAACGAGTGGATTCGATCTTCGGAGGGTTCGATAAATTCTGTAAACATCCGGTTTGACATTGACATGGCTGTGACTGCAACAGCTTTGCGTCCAGTCTTTTGGATGACATCAAGACAACCCTTTGCAAGAACGGTTGTTTCTGATCTGTTTGCATAGACGTTCGAAGATACAATAACGGCAGGTATAGAGTTGTCAGGGTTGAGGAGTTTTAGTGCTACAACCGATCCTACATCAATAGGGAATCCATGATAGGCAACTGTTCTGCTTTTCAGGCCGCGATTGTGATTGGCTTGGTTCCATGCCTCTGCAAATTCAGCATCGATATTGAATGAATAATCCATAGACCCTAAGTCATGGAAATCCTGATCCACAAGCGTCCATTGGGGATTTGGATCTGCTTGAATTTGATGTCCAATGATGCTTGGCCAAGTTGTCGAATAAATGATGAGAAGATCCGCACCACTTTCTTTGATTGCATCTCTCGCTTCATCAAAGGCAGCTCGAATACGACCCCATCCCTCATTCTTTTCTGGAACAAGAAGAGGGTGAGGGTGGACCGGAACTACATATGAACCAACAAGAGAACCGTTCATTGCAACTCCCCCTCGTTTGCATAACAAGGCCATTCAACAATGGCATTACCTGTCCCAATTATGGTCCCATAACCATGTAAGATAGCAGGATAATCGGGGACTGAAAGCGTGCTTAGGAGCCATGTAAGCCCCCCCCCATCAGATTCAGCAATCGCCTGTTCGGTAAATTCGGGCATTTCATCAAGAATCCTTTGCGCTTGGCCGGTTCGCATGTAATCGATGATTTTCATATCCCAAAGATGCATTGCGTGACTGGTGATATGCTCTTTACTCATATCTTCAGGAACTTCAGATTCAGTAGTAAAGTGACGATGGGAAAGAGAATTCGAAGCAAGAATGACGGCTTTTTTGCCACTCTCTTCAATCGCTTCACGAGTGGCTTTTCCAAGTTCCATCATCATTTCTTGCATCACTTCGACCGAATAGTAGTGTGTGGAACGATTTGAAGAAATAACCACCAATGGTTTGTCAAATGCTGGATTGACCATGTGACCTGTTGTAATCGTCCCATAATCGACACGGAAATCAGGATTCTCCATCATCTTTACAGCAAGACCAGAACTCTTTGCTTTGTTGTGAATAGCTTCGCTGAGTTCCACATCAATGTTCATATCATAACTGTATCGAAATAAGTTTGGGAAGACTGGATCAACTGACAAACCTTCAAA
This sequence comes from Euryarchaeota archaeon UBA82, assembly GCA_002496635.1. GTDB lineage: Archaea > Thermoplasmatota > Poseidoniia > Poseidoniales > Poseidoniaceae > MGIIa-L2. The sequence goes on from DAKQ01000173.1 coordinate 10,234, forward strand.
ATGTGGAATTCCAAGGAAATGAGTCCCAACATATGTTTGCCAATGAGGTGAAAGCAGAACAAGTACATCATGATCAATCTTAGAAAGAGACTCTCGAAGGCGTTCGTATCCCCAACGTAATTGTTCCCAGCCTCCTTCGGAAGTTGGCTCATTCTGTGGAGGGTTTTCAGCATATACCAGATGCGGAGGGTGTGGGGCAAGACAGCCTGCTACAATCGAACCTTTCGCCATGAGTGTCGGTATAAGTTCCGTCATATGGATGCATCGCTGTCAGATGCCAAGACTCAAACGAGGAAAGGATAAGCATCGTGTATGGGAGAGGAGGTGATGGACATCGCAGATTCTGTTAAAATCAACGAATCAGAGCCACCTCATCTGGTTGAAAAACATGCAACACCTGTTTCTGAAAGTGAAATTTTCAAGGATATGCTGCGACACATGATGGCTCCGCTTTTACTTGGAATGTTCTTCGGATCTCTATGGCAAATCATCGTGATGCCGGAAATTGATTTGTTTCCAAATCCAATTCATGGATCCTTCATAATCTACCTCGTTCTATCACCGATCATTTACAAACTTCTTGTAGGTCAAGAAATGAATCGTGCTAAGGAATACGCATTAGGATTTGTGTCCTTAGCAATCGTTTTATCGATATTTTGGGTCCTACCACAGCAATCCTCGTTATATTGTGGAGTATTTCTGACAGGAATCTCTTGGCTTTGGCTGAGTTCGTTTTGGCTACAGTTCGAGTTTCCACCGTTTCGATATGGCCTATGGCATTCGATGGGTGTCAATATAGGAGCCTTTGGAGGAAGCGTCCTAACTTACATTTACTTCTGATTATGAAGTATAAGATTCTGATTCGTTCGGGAAATCACCGGAACGAACATCATCACAATAGGACCGAATCGCTGTATCAATATCTTCAGCAAGATTGAGATAACGGCGTAGGAAACGTGGAGAGAAATCCATTGTAATACCAAGAAGATCGTGCAGAACAAGTACTTGCCCATCGCAATGCGGCCCCGCTCCAATTCCGATGACTGGAATGCTCAATTCTTGTTGGACTCGTTGGGCTAAATCCTTCGGGATTTTTTCCAGAACAATTGCGAAGCACCCGGCCTTTTCCAATAATTTAGCATCTTCAATGAGTTTGTCTGCCTCATCGTCTTCCTTCGCGCGGACAGAGTAGGTCCCAAACTTGTAGATGCTTTGTGGCGTAAGCCCAAGATGGCCCATGACTGGAATTCCTGCCGTGAGGATACGTTCAATCGATTCGACAATTTCAGAACCGCCTTCGAGTTTGACTGCATGACCTTCTGCCTCTTTCATGATGCGAACTGCTGAATCGAGAGCAAGACGGGAGTTTCCTTGATAAGAGCCAAATGGCATATCAACGACGATAAGAGCTCGATCAACTGCTCGTTGAACACACTGTGCATGGTAAATCATGTGGTCGAGCGTCATCGGTACTGTTGTGACTTGTCCAGCCATGACATTTGATGCTGAGTCGCCCACGAGGATCACGTCGACACCCGCACCATCAACTAGACGGGCGAGTGAGTAATCATACGCAGTTAACATCGTGATTGGTTCTTTGACTCGCTTCATTTCTTGCAAGGTATGTGTTGTTACCTTGGTTGCTTTTCCATGAATTGACATAGGTCTCCCTCATGTTTCCGATTGGCTTCTACGTTTCAAGGTCTCGCCATGAAATCAATCATGCTTGATACAGACATTGAGAGGTTCTGAGAAGAATCCAAGGCTCCAATTGCCTCCTTCTCGACCAACGCCAGAATGTTTTACTCCACCGAAGGGAGTTCGTAAATCTCGATGAAGCCAGGTGTTGATCCATATGATGCCTGTATCGATTTTCTGTGCAATAGAATGTCCACGTTCCGTATCAGCTGTCCATATCGATCCTGCTAAGCCATAATCCGTTGCATTTGCCATTTCGATAGCATCTTCATCCGATGAGAAACGATGAATCGTTACAACAGGCCCAAAGATTTCTTCGCGAGCTGTTCTTGATAGATGCGACAGACCTGAAATTAATGTTGGTCGAAGGAAAGCACCTTCAGGCGTTGGCCCCGGGGGACCAGTCATTTCCCTAGTGCCTCCGGTGAGGATAGTTCCACCCTCTTGGATTGCTAAGTTGATATAGGATTCAACTTTCTCAACATGGGCAATATTGATCAAAGCGCCGACTTGAGTTTCTAGGTGGTTCGGGTCCCCACATTGCATTGCTGAAACTTGTGTGACAAGGTGTTGTGTAAATTCATCTGCAATCGATTCATGAACGAGGATTCTTGAACCACACAGACAAACTTGGCCCGAGTTTGTAAAACCAGCGCGTATGGCACCTTGTACTGCCTGATTCAAATCAGCATCATCGAGGATAATCGTTGCATTTTTCCCACCCAATTCAAGTGATAATTTCTTGAACATTGGGGCTGCAGTGGCTGCGACATGCCGCCCAGTAGCAGTGCCGCCAGTGAAAGAAATCGCTTTGATGCCTTCATGTTCGAGTATTTCTTGCCCAACTTCAGAGCCATATCCATTTAGGATGTTAAGAACACCCTCTGGCAACTCAATCTCTTGACAAACTTCCGCTAGCAAATGTGCTGTGAGTGGCGTTAATTCACTGGGTTTTGCTACAATGACGTTCCCCATAAGAAGTGCAGGAGCTACTTTCCAACTCAATAGATACAAGGGGAGATTCCATGGAGTAATTAACCCCACAATTCCAACTGGTCGCCGATGTACTATATTTGTAGCGTCCTCCATTTCAAAAACTGGATTCTCTTGTTCACGAGCAAAATCTGCAAAGAAGCGGAAATTTTCGACGGAACGCCTAGCATCGACTCGCTGCGCAAGTGAGAGAGGTTTTCCGGTGTCCAAAGACTCCAGTTCTGCAAGTTCTTCACTTCGAGATTCGAGTGCGTCAGCAATTGCTTCGAGCCAATCTGCTCGATCATCAAGCGTCAATCCAGCCCATTCATGCTGAGCGACCCGTGCTGCTGCAACTGCACGATAGACATCGGGCTGCTTAGAGCGCGGAATCGTTCCAATGAGTTGACCTGTTGCTGGAGATATATTCTCGAGCGTTGTACTATCAACGGCATCAAAAAACTCTCCGCCAATAAAATTCTGAACATTCATTCTTTCACCTCTGGTTCATACGTCCAGCGGTCTTGATCGGGGTCCCATTCATCCCATGTAGGTATTGTTTCGAGAACAGAGTGATACTTATCAGGAACAATTCCGGGAACAATGAATGCCTTTTGACGATGCAATGGATATGGATTGCGTAGATCAATGTCTAGAACACCTAAGATAGCACGCGCAACATACCATGTTGCTTGAGAGTTCCAACCATGTGCAATTTTAACCACAATGCCGAGGCCTTTTGGATAATCTGGGTGTTCTATGGCAAGGCCGAGCAACCCGTCTGCACCTTCCTTGGCAATCACTGTACCTTCTCCAGCTTTGAGGATTGTTGAATCAAGACGATTGAAGCCCCCAACGAGATCGGGGTATCGAATCATGGCTTCCCAAATCCAATCCGACTCTTTGTCCCGAACCAGACCAGCATAAATCTGGGCTAATTCTGCAACAGTATTGGAAACTGTCGGCAAGCCGCATCCGTCTTTTGCGATACGTAAAGGCATCCAATCATTCCCGAGATGTCGGCGGATTTGTTCCATATATGCTTCGAAAACAGGATGATTTGGGAGCGTATACCCTGCTCTATTCCATCCCTTTTCTCGACAACCTCGAAGAATCGCTGCGTGTTCTCCCGAACATGTATGATACCAACGACGAGGGCGACGTACCTGGCGGCCAAATTGAATCAGAGGGACATCCAATGGAGTAAGCATAAGGGGCCATTCGGATTCTGAAAGCAAAGATTGCGCTGCTGCTACGTGTTCAGTATCGCCATTATGGCTCGCAACTGCTATTGCTTTTTGTTCCCAAGAGAAGGAATCGAGTTCTTCGACGAATGCCTTTAGCATGAATGGTTTCATCATAGAACGGCCATAACAAAGAACATTTCCGCCAAATGAGTGGATGACTTCATCACCATGAGCCCAAGCCACTGCCCCATGAATGGTTGTTTCAGAAACTCCATTTCGACGATAGTCAACCAGTGGCTCCCAATCCACGTCCCTACCGGTTGGGATTCCATCGACTTGCTCACCTAACGGGGAATTTGGAAATAATCCGCTTCCAGGTTGGCCAGGTTTTACTGCCGAATGTGAATGGTGTTGAATGCCCATGTTCATCCGTCCTTGAGAAGTTCTTCGACTCTGGGAGCGACCTTTTTCATATATGCCCTCATATTTCTGCATACACGATCACTATCGTGATTAAAGAAATCAAACCATGCCATCACTCTATCTTGTGGATGGAAGCGTTCAACCAATTGTTGAGCAACATCTTCGACATTTCCAATAAGTGCATTTTGAGCTGCATTTTGCACTTTTGACGGATCAATGGTCCCTTCAAGCGCATTCCAATAAGCGCTAAGAGATAACTCCGCTTCGGCATGTGCGGCAGTTCGTTGCTCTTCAGAGGACAATCCCTCCTCATCATTGAGGAAGACAAAACTTGTTCTTGGCATATCAGAGCGCTTCCATTCACCACCATCAGTGTGGAAGCATTGACGCATACGCTCATGTGTTGCTTCTATGACTTCAGGTTGAGTAATAGATAAATTAAACACGCGGACTGGAAGGAAATTATTGACAAAAATCTGGGCTTTCGGGTCGTGAGTTCCCGCTACTAAGACCAATTGATTCCGATCAAATGTATTCGGAACGATTCGAATATCTTCGAATACATATCGGCGCTCTATGGTTATTGAATCGGCTGCTGAACCATTTGCATGCTGTACCTTTTCCCAATCTTCATCACTGCGGAAATTGTCCCGAGTAAGCACTGTTGTTCGTATGTCATCCGAATGAACCACATCACCTCTAAGGAGCCTCAAGAAGATTTCACTTGCTTCAAGAAAAATCTGCCCACGCAATGCTGGCCAAGAGGCTTCCTCTGTAGGAGTTCTTGGAACAATGCCATACGGCCTAGCCATAAACTCAAATCGACCAGCTGAGAACCCAACATGCAGTTTTCTCGTATCACCTTTTACAGCAAGTAGTTGCAACGTATTTGCAATACGCTCTGCTTGGGCAATGGGTCCACCAGAAGCAAGAATTGATACAACCGCACTACCTATTTCGATTGAATTTGTTTGACTAAAGGATTCCAGTGCAAGTTGAGGGAAATCTGTACAGAGACCAACCTCACCTTTCCAATGTGGAACAACCGGCTTGCTGTTTGATTTCTGAGTTTCTGTTGAAAGATGAGATTGTGCAATCCATCCCACACCGAAACCAAGTTCATCGGCAAGATTGAGTTGTTGGAAGTAATTTTTCAGCATTGTCTTTTCAGAAGGAATGTGCCCCTCATGGTCTGGTGTTTGGCTGATTGAGAAGAAAATGTCATGTTCCATACCTCTCACCTGCTCTTGCCACACTCTGAAAGGACATAACCAGTTCGACGCACATTTGACCTATTTCTCAAGATTTGTCAAAGCATGTAACCGCTTTTTTAAGAGATCTGGTGTTTCAATTCCAAGTTGCATAAACAAATGCATTGTATCAGAAAGAAGAAGCAGTGCGTCATCGAAACGCGTTTCTATTTCTGCAAGATCGGCCAAACCCCAACTCGCAACAAGATGGCCTGCTGGATGCTCCATTGATTTTGCAAGATCGAGGCTCTCCTGATACATTTCAGAAGCGGTTGCCAGTTCACCAAGACTTGCTTGGGCATGTGCAACATCTGCCATTGCTTCCATCTGAAGGATGTCATTTTGATTGTTGACTGCTAATTCAAGTCGTCTCGTATCATGAATAATCGCTGTTTCCCAATCCTCATTCGCTCGTGCACAACGAGACAGGATTGCTAGTCCAAAGATGATTCCTTCCTTATCTTCCAACTTCTCTCTTAGTGTAAGAGAGCGACGTACTGATGTCTGTGCCCCATCGATTTCATCAATCGAAAGAAGCATGAGAGCGTGATGATGAAGGACTGCGGCTGCTAGTGCTTCACCGTTTTCAAAAGATTCCGCATTGTAGGCAAGTTCAGCAACATCATCGATTGAACCTTGATTACGCTTCAATATTTCAAAACGAGCCCATCCTTTCTCCACGTCGTCTTTTGCGACCACGCTTGCATGCTCAACCAATTTATCGAGTAGTTCGTAATCTCCAATAGATTCAACCAGTGGAAGAAGACCGAGTGCAAGGGATGTATTGATTGATTCCATTGCCCCCCCTTGGGTTAGCATAGAAACAATTTCTTGTGCCTGTTCGGGAGTAATCTCTTCTGCCATGCCATGGCCACAATCAACCGCGTGAAGAACCTATGGATTCTGATGATAGAGGGATGTATATTGATAATGTAGAGTTGGTTCATCGCCGCATGGGTCGTTTTGATGGCGCACTTCAAGGGGTTATGCTGGTATCCCTATTATTGCTGTTCCCCATCACAATCCAATTATTGGTTCAACAAGAAGAGAGCCCATTGTGGCGAACTGTTGTGGTTGAGATCGAATCTGATGAAGAGGACAATGGAACGGATGCGCGAACGGAATCATTGTCTCGTGAAGATGTTGCCCGCATTGCAACATTCAACATCAAAGTCTTTGGTGAAACCAAGATGGGGAAAGCTGATGTTGTAGCAGAATTGGTCGAAATTGTTCATCGTTACGACATGGTGGTCGTGCAAGAGATAAAGGACATTGATTCAACCGTCCCTTACGATTTTCTCGATGCAATTAATCAGTATGGCAATGAGACATATGCCATGGTTTTGAGTGAACGCTCAGGCCTTCAAGAAGATGACAGCGGTGGACAGGAACAATATGCATTTTACTACAGAGAATCAGTCTTTGTTCCAAATGAATCATGGTTGCACAATGATTCTCAAGATGATGCCTTCCAGCGCGAACCTCTGATTGCAAACTTTGGAATGATGAATCTAAACAACTCCATTACAGAGAATATGACATTTATCACGGTTCATACAAAGCCTTCTGAAGCCGTAAATGAGACTTCATCTCTGCATGATGTTGTTGAAACATATCTTGAAAATCGCACTCAAGAGAATATCATTATCCTCGGTGACTTCAATGCTGATTGTAGTTATGCTTCAACATACGAATTGAATCAACTTTCGCTTCGCCAACCCCAATATTTGTGGGTGGTACCCGATACTGCAGACACTGCATATTCTTCAAACAGCCATTGCGCATATGATCGAGTTGTAATGACTGGCGATATCGATGGACGCTTCTTCGGACGTTGGGGTGTTGATAGAGAGATGTCAAGTTCAGATATTTCCGACCATTATCCCGTTTGGTTTGATTTAGAACGCATCAATTAAGGCGGGAAAAGCATGCATCGAATTGCTTCAATTCCTGCACGCATCAACATCATAGGCGAGCATACTGATTACGCAGGAGGACGTTCCTTTGCATTTGCAGCACCTCAACGCCTTAGGCTTGAAGCAACATCAATTGATGAAGGATTCGAAGGCGAGAGTACTGTCGTCTCATTATGGAAGGAAGCGAAAGGGTGGCCTGCTTCACTTACTGTTACAAGTAATATTCCAATTGGTTCAGGAATGTCTTCATCAGCAGCCCTTTGTTTGGCGATTGTTCTTTGTATAAACAAGGACATTGAAGCATTGGAAGCATGCCTGGAAGCGCAACGGATTGAGCATGTAATCCTCAAAACAGAGTGCGGTTTACTCGATCAAATGACCATGATGTTTTCTAAACCAAATCATGCCACACTCATCGATTTTACAGAACATAGTACGACACACCACGCCTTATCAAGAGACCATATTTTCAAACTTATTGATTCGGGAATACACCGGAAATTAGGAGAAGTCGATTATCGCTCCTCAGTCGATGATGAAACGAAAAACCGACATGTGGAAGAAGAAAATGAACGTGTTTCTAAAGCGATTTCTGCATCTCCAAAAGAATTAGGATTACTCCTGAATGCCTCACATCAGTCGTTACAACGTATTGGAGTGAGTTTGAAAGCCATAGATCAGCGTGTTACTGAACTTCAACATACTCAAGGTGTTCTTGGGGCACGTATGATGGGTGGAGGGTTTGGAGGCATGATCTTGGTTCTTGTTGAACATCAAGGTATTTTACCTGAAGCAATCCATGTCATGCCTTCAGAATCTGGTTTCGTTCAAGAATTCCTCTAAACGTGCTAAGCGTTCAGGAGTCCCCATATCCCAGAATTTGGTATTATTGAGGTAGGCTGTAGCTTTCATTGACATTTCAGGATAGATTGTTTCTTCCCAACTCCATTTACCTTCTTTACCATGGTCGAGAAGAACTGATTTTTCGACGATGCTTGTTCCAGATTCATAACCATTGAATTCGGCAGGTTGGTCTCCACTCTTGTCGTATTGAGATATCTTTCCATCGATATGAAGAAGGTTCATTTGTTCATGTTCAGTCGTTACAGTGAGCGTTAGTGGTGATGATGTTTGTTCATGATGAGCCACCAATTCTCCATAATCGATCGGGTGGAAATCATCACCCCAGAGCAAAATAAATCGGTCTTGGAGAAGATGTCGAGCATTCCATAGTGCCCCTCCAGTACCAAGTGGTTCGAGTTCCTGATGGAAGGTTAGAGCCATTCCTTGATGATGAAAATTGTTGAATTGTTCTCCTAAATGTCCGGTTAGAATCAATGCCTCCATGCACCCTTGTTTCCCAGCCCAGTCAAGAATATGGGAGAGGATTGGTTTGCCTGAAACATCGATGAGGGATTTAGGAACGGAGTTCGTTTGTTCCCCAAGACGAGTTCCCAATCCACCAGCAAGGATGACAACCTGCGGTATTCGGTGGGCTTTGACAATCTCTGAATAGAGAGCACCACTTTGTTTTAGAGTTCGGTTTTTCGTTTCAAAGTCAACATGGTAAAGCCCAAATCGTTGTTCATAACCTTCCGCCCACTCGAAGTTATCCATTAGGCTCCAATGATAGAATCCACGAATATCCATACCATCAGCAATCGCTTCCCCAGTTATTTGCAAATGACGCCGAATATGTTCTGGACGCATGTCATCGTCATCATCTGCAACCCCATTTTCTGTAACAATGATTGGGAGATTTAGGCATGACACCATATCGAATGCTCGTCGTAATCCTTCCGCATACATTGGATATCTGAAATCGGTTCGCTCTTCCCAAGGACGTATGAGTGGATCGATGTCAACTTTTGTCGGCATGAATGGAGTCGCAAGAAGATGCGTATAGTAATTGACACCAATGAAATCACTGCTCCCTTTTAGGCCAGGAATTTTCTTTGAACGTAAACCCGAGGGAGGTTTGAATCGCCCTGTTTTCAGTCCTTTTATCCAGCAGAGGTTGAACATTCCATCGAGTAATCGTGCTTGGAATCTGTGTAAAGGATTCCACCGTCGATATGGATCGAAGATATTGATGTTTTTCACTAAACCGATTTGTGTTCGCTTACCATGCTCTAAACCTTTCAATGTTCGATAACAGCGTGCATGAGCAATCATGAGATTTGTAGACACGATTTTTGTTTTCTTAAACGAACGTTCACCAGGTGGAAACTCTCCTAAAACATAACCCATCGATGCAAAAACAGCAGGTTCGTTGATGGTGCACCACCAATCCACACGGTTGCTCAAGGCTTCAAACATCTTAACAGAAAACCGAATCCAATCTTCCACATTCTCCTCTTTCTCAAAAGCCCCCTTCTCATCCCACCAAAGAGGATGGGTAAAATGGTGAAGCGTGGCCATGGGTTGAATTCCTTTAGCAAGAAGTTGGTCTACAAGATTAGAATACCACTGAATTGCTTCTTCATCCCAAATGCCTTGTTGAGGCTCAACACGACTCCATTCTATTGAGAATCGATAATGGGAGACATTCAGATCCTTGATCAATTGAATATCTTCTTCCTTGCGGTTCCAATGGTCGCATGCATCACCACTCAATTGACCGCTTTTGGAGTGAGGCTCGAATGCAGACCAGTTGTTCGTATTCCCTCCTTCAATTTGATGAGAAGCTGTGGCAACGCCCCACATGAATTCTGGTGGAAATAAATGACCAGATAACAGTGGAGCATAATCTACGGATTCCCAGTCACGGTGTTCTTCAATCCACATATAAACACCACAAAAGGGATACAAATTTACTGCAGTCGAGACCAAGAACCATCTGAGGCAACATTCCATTGTTGTAATTCAGTGCTCGCATCTACATACCAACCTGTTTCACCTTGATTGGTTCCTGGTGCAGCTTGCATAACCCCAATCTGAGTTGCCTTTACTGCAAGTTCTTGTCGTAGAGCATCTTCAATTGTTGGGGCTGATTCGGTGGAGGTGGTTTGTGGAGGAGTTTTTGGCTCTTCTTCTACAGGAGCAGACAATTCAGGAGAGGCTTCATCGCCCTCTTCATCATCCTCATATTCATCCTCATATTCGTATTCATCATCATATTCGTCCCACTCTTCTTCCTTAGAACTGCCTCGACGAATGAGAACGATAAGAACTGCGAAAATCATTAACAAGAAGACAAGACCAATTGACATAGCAGTATTTGTCGACCCAAGTGCACCACCTAATAGAACAGATTCAACGTCATAGAACTGTTGTGAGATAAGACCACTCCATGCAACGGTGCATGAACGATCAGTACCTGCTTCTTCCAATTCGATTTCCCATGTATCTGACTTGACGTGACTGGCTTTTCCAGATGAACAAGTGATGCTGGTTTGCTCTGGAACAACTTCGACTCTGTTTCCTTGGCTGTCCTCAGCCCAAACCATGAGCAAGGTGACTTCACCTTGACTGAGTGATTCGTTACTAACCGATGTGAGAACACGGACGGGATTTCCTGGAAGAATTGTCAAAGGAAGAATGATTGAAGCATTACCTTGCTGTAGTTCAACCTCATATGTTCCAGAAGTCACTCCATCTAGTTGCCAATATCCACGTCCAGTGGCAGAGGGTTCAATCGAAATAAATCCTGATTCTACCAACTGCACTTCTTCAGCAGGGGCAACGTTTCCATGAACATCAACAATCTCTACATAGAGATCACTTGGAACACCCGCTGTAATCATCAATGAATCACCTGCATCTGTAGCCAAAGTATTCTCAGAACCCGTTATGACATTGATTCGAACTGCAGCAAACACACCGTCGGCATTCGCACGAATCTCATGCTCTCCTACTTCTGTAGGATACCACTTACCATCTGACATGAGTAAATCAAGTGTCGTGTCAACTCCGTCAATGGTCCAATTAACTGCAACAAATGCAATGGTATTCCCATAAGTATCTGTAAAAGTAGGATCGAATTGCAAATATGAATCTGCCTTTACCTCTGTTCCCGATTCTGGTAAAATAATGAAAGCCAATCGACCTGGTTCAACGAATTCCTGATATTCACTTTGATGGAGGATACCTGTTGCATTATCAAAATAGGTTGCTGAGAAATGAATCGCTTCAGTCAGTTTTGGAGTAAATGTAGCATAGGAAGAAAATATTTCTGTTGTCGATTGATCATTACTTTTCTTGCTGATATTCCCATCGACTTGCCATATATTTCCAAATGCATCCGTCGCTTCATGGACCAGAGCCACCTGTAAACCTGCACTCAACCGAGGTAAACTCGCTACAAGTTGCGTGGATACAGCAGAACCATGAATCACGGATACGGCCTTGGATGCCACGATATCAGAATCAACAACTTCCATTGTGAAGGAACCCACCTTCCCTGGTGTCCAATGAACTTCATTTCCTACTTGGGCAACTGCTCCATTTCCAACACTCCAGTTTCCAATTGGAACTGGTACTGGAGAGGTGTATCCAGATGAATCGGTACGTACTGCATCTAAGCGATAGACTTCTCCAGATTGGTAGGTTGTTTGTTCTGGTACAATTTGAATCGATACGATTGCTGCATCTGCTGGTATTACACGGATTGTTCCATTACCAAACACAGACCCTGCTCGAACACTGATATTCCAGAACCCGGGTGCTGATGCAAAGAAATAGCCTTCCGAAGTAATGCTTCCATTTTCTGCGGTCCATGCTTTCATTCCTGCTAATGTATCATTCATTTCTTGTCCGAAAGAATCGACAAGTACCGGATTAAGTTTGACTCCAAATCCGCTTCGTATCACAAGATTTTCCTCGAAGAGAAATTCGAAGGGGTCGCCTGCTATTGCTTCCATCGTCACTTGTTGTTCCATTTGATCGAATCGAGCAATGACTTCGTAGAGACCAAGTGTTGGAGCAGTCCACAATGGCTGCCCTTGCCCAACATATTCTCCATCAACACTCCACACTACACCTTGTCCACTTCGAGGATTTCCATGAGAATCGAGAAGATTCGCTTGAAGTTGGAATGGCTGCTTAGCTTTTGGAGAAGTCGTTGTATTGATTTCAATTGATTGACCCCAACCGGCTTCAACTGTCAAAACAACAGTATCATTGAATCCTGCATGCTCTGCACGTATTGTAACTTGACCTGCAGACCATGGGAAGAAAAGACCACCCTCTTCAACCGTACCATTTGTTGAAGACCATGTTATCTCTCCCTCGACCACATTGTTCAATGCATCATAGATTGTTGCATCTAACTGGAGAACTCCATCCGAAGAAATCGACGTTGAAGGAGTCGTGATTACAATCTGTGCGGCAGGACCTGCTGCGGCAACTGGAAGGCTTGTTAATGGAACGAACATCAACAGAATGCATAGCAAAAATGCAGACTGTTTTGGATTCATCGAATCACCTAATCTTCCCAAATGATCCAGTCGGTTTGACCAGGCTCTCTGTAATACCAGGTCTCATCTTCATTTTGAGCCCATTCGGTTCCATCGTCTTCTACTCGATGTTCAACCATCCAACTTGTATCTTCTTTCTCTTCTTCTTGCGGAGGTGGACCTGATGGACCTGGGCCGCTTGGACCAGTTCCTGGGGCAGGGCCGCTGGGGCCACGAGCTGGGGCTGAATCTTCTTCGTCCTCGTCGTAGTCATCATCCCAGTCATCATCATCTCTTCCTGAGCGCAGAGCGATAACTAACAGCACAAGTAAAACAACAGCGATAAGACCAACAAGAATGGCTCCTATGTAGTACAGGATTCCACCTGCAGCAAAGAATCCACCAAAGGTTCCTGTAACCTCAATTTCAAGATTTTCACTGACTTGACCTGCTGTAACTGTGATAGTTTGAGAACCGCTATCGAGAGTTGTGACTCGCCATTGCCCTGGTCCGAGTTCCTTTACAGTTCCTCGGCCGGTTGAATCAACACGTGCACTGCTTGGCACAGGAATTGGATTGTAGAACATGTCCTTAGCTTCAACAGTGACATCAATCGATGCTTGTTGATCCACTGTGTTTTTCGACAAAGCAACTTCAAGATAAGCAACAACCATCTGTGGCTGTATTGAAAGATCAAACGTATTGGTTGCACCTGGAGTGGAGTAAACCATCACATGTTCACCTGCAACAGATGCCTGATAGGTGTAGGCTCCGAGATCAGCACGAGGAACAATACGAGAAGAAGTCGTACCATCTTCTGTCCATTCAACATCTTGTGGGAAGGTATTTCCATCGCTATCCGTACCTGTTATGGCAATGTCAATCGATTCACCTGCATCCTCACTCAATGTATCGAGGGCGTGATCAAGCGAAACCGCAACACCGTGGTATACTGAGATGTCAACTTGCTTTGAATAATTGAAACCATCTGCATTGACAACGAAGGCTGTAATTCTGTAAGAACCTACAGTTGTTGCTTCCCAATGATATGCATCGGCTTCAAAAGACGAAGTCATGTCAACAACAGAACCTGAATTCAAATCTTCGAACAACCAAGTCAGCCTTGAAGCATCCAAAGCATTCAGATCACCGTCACTAAGACTTACAGAGAAATCCACATGCTCATCTGCACTTATGTTGTAAGCAGTGGATGAATCTCCGGTAGAAGCGATTGAATTCATCGTAAAGATTTGCAAGATACCCTCAGATACTGTTGCTGAAACAGATTCGCTAAACACAACATCTCCAGAAGTGTATTCTGCGTAGATCATGTAAGGGATATCTGAGGCCAACTGAGGCATGAATTCTGTTTCATCTGAAAGGGTGTACAAGAGGACGGATTGGTCGCTCCAACTCGGATGAGAAACGGTCCAATTTACATCAATAGTCCATCGATTTCCTTTCGCATCCGTTGCCTTTGCTTTTATTTGCAGTGTTTCATCTGCTGTTAAAGTGTAAGATTGATCGTTTGCATCAGCCGAGTCAACAACCAGTGCCATTCCAGTCATTACACCCTTCGTGACATTCACCGTAATCGATGCTGAAATCGTTTCATACTGTGCTGTAATCACTCTTCCACCAAGACCTGTTGGAATCCATTGGACTGGATGATCGAATGTGATATTCACCGCACCATCACTTACAAATGTCCAATTTTCCAAAGGCAAAGAGACTGGTAGTCTATTTCCTTGGATATCAATTCTTGTAGTATTCATGAAGATGACTTCATCGGCAGTTAAGTCCCATGCTGAAGGAACAATTTCAAGGGAATCCATGGCTCCATGGCCTGTTGAAATCGTGATTGAATCCGACAATCCAATTCCAGATGTTAACGAGAGTTGCCAGGTTCCAACATTATCAGCGAAGTACATATTCGTAGCCTCGCTGTAGAGTCCATCGGTGACTGAGTAGGTCAAAGCACCTGCTTCAGACAATGGAATGATGTTTCCGAATTGGTCATACAGAGTTGTAGTGATTTCACATTCTGTTCCTGCAGGAGTTACTCCTTCACATCCGGTAAGAACAATGTCTGTCGGTGCACCGAGCTCAACTTGAACATTCACAATAACTGTGATTGTCGTCCAAGTCACAGATACTGTTTGACCTCCAGCCGAATATGGTTGGAATACATCGCCGAACGTACCGCCCATTGTACCATTACTTGGGGAGAACGTGATGCTTTCTCCAGGGACAACATTTCCAAATTGATCAACAACATCTGCAGTTAATTGCAGCGTATCATCCGAAGTAATCGTTGCAGTAAGAGGTGTGACAACCAAGTTTACTGGAGCTCCTGGCGTAACGGTCACGGTTTCATCTGCACAGATGACTCCGAAACAAGCGGTGATTGTGTGAACACCAGTTGATGAAGGAGTATATACGCCGGTTGATGCATCAATTTGACCACTCGAAGCAGACCAGACGATTGGCACTGTTGCAACAAGTGAGTTGTAGTCGAATGTCGAAGCGCTGAATGTCACCGGTGTATCTGCATTCGTAGTTGTAGCAGTTGGAGAAATGGTTACTGAATCAATATCGGTGTAGTTCATTTGCATGAGTGGTCTTAAACCGCTCGTTGAATCACTATTGTCTGCGAATTCAACCGTCATCCATCCTTGATTCACGGTGGCTATAATCACCCATCCATGAGATCCATCGATGAAGAGAGAACGGTGTCCTAGACTCATCTGAATCCATTGATTTGTCGCTTGAGTATTACTCAAAACGATTGTATCGAGCGGAGTTGAATCATAATCGACACCAGGCTGTAGACCAGGAGCACCCCAGTTTGCAGCACCAGTACCGTTCCAAGTCACAGAGGTTTCACCCCATCCAGTTGTAAGCACCTTGTGAACGGAGAGCGTCATACCAGTTGCCCCAGAACCAAAGTCTAGATCGGTTAGATACAAACTCAAATCAACAGAATGAACGTTCATGTTTGGATTAAATGGTATTTGGCCGAAATCGGTAGAAACGAGCATACGATACTCATCTTGTCCAGAATCAATACCGATGAGTGAAGCATCACCATCTATGTTCTCATCTGCACTGCCACTGTATACTGAAGTATCTTCAACATTGGTGTGAGCCATCTCTTGAATTTCATTTCCAGTTTGGAACTCATACGTCCATGTGTGGTCGAAATTATCCTGCGTGGTTGGATCTCCTATACCTACAATCCATCGTGAAGAAGACGGGCCTGGAATAGAACCGTTAACTGCTTGAACCCACCACTCAAAGGTTGAACCTTGAGTCAAAGAAGTATCAAACACAAAGGATGTTCCTGTAATCTGGCTCGAGATACCAGATTTGAAGGTATATTGCCCGGATGAATTTCGAATCGTAACGATGTACCCGGTAGCACCAGTAACCGAATTCCATGACAAAGTAGGCTTATCCAAGGATTCTAGGAGAGTTGCTGTTGTATTGTACAAGACAGTTCCATCTGCAGGTGAAAGGAGGACGGGTTGTTGTGGAGGAACAACACCTGCGACATTGTCAACATAATCGACTCGAAGAACTGGACGCAAGGTCGTCGAACTTGATTCGCCAGAATGGAATGTGTGCAAGCTGCTTGCTGTTCCAGCCGCTGAAAGTTTAATCGTCATCGAGAGGTTTCCATTGGCAATATTTGATTGTGCGAGCGAAGTGATATCCCACTCCAACCACCCATTCGGCGGAGTTACCGGAAGTGTAGAGCGAGTAATTTCGGAAGCACTGCATGTTGGTGATTGGAGTGCTGTAACAGACCCTTCATTGAAGGTTGAACAAGCATGAGCACTCACGGTTAATGGAGTAACGCCAGAAACTTGAGTACGATACATACGCAACATCACAGACGTTGGAGTAATGGCGCTTGGCCAAGGCATCTGAGACAAATCATATTCAATGAAAATCTCATGATCTCCAGAAGACCCAGCACCAAGCAACAGTGAGGCGCTCGAACCATAATTTGTGTTAAACGATGAGGAGGAAGTATACGTATCAGGCGCGGCAGGAAGTAAGCCTGTACTCGCAAAAATAGACCCACTTGACAGGTTTACAGTATGATTTCCTGCCCCATCATCGTAGCCTTGGTCTGCTGGAATTCGGAACTTGTTGACTTGCGACCATTCACCGATTCGAGAGTAATCGTCAACCAC
>DAKQ01000146.1:0-795 GCA_002496635.1 Euryarchaeota archaeon UBA82
TGATGATTCTGAGGAAGAAACATCGGATGAATCTGAAGAAGAAACATCTGAAGAAGCACCTGCAGAAGAAACTGAATCCGAAGCAGAAGGTGCACCAGAAAACAAGTCTTGCCCTATCTGTTCAACATCTGTAGATGCTAATGCTGCTACATGCTCTGCATGTGGTTTCACCTTTGAATGATTCAAAACGGTAAGTTCCACTGAGGCCATTCCTCATGATCTGAGGAACTGCTCACAAGAACAATGACGTGACGTTTTGTGTTTTGAAGCACATCATTGAGTGATGAGTGAGTTGAAGGTGGAATGACGCCATCGCGTAGATCAACTGCGAGCCAAGCGGTTGGGTATTGTTTGAGACATGCCTCAAGTTCAGCTTCAATTCCCTTTGGCGGTACTCCTTGGCGAACGCTTGCTAGAAATGACCAATCAGAGATAGTACGCCGTTCGCTATCTGTCCACAGAATAACACGTTCAGTCATCTGAATTTTTTCCAATTGTTCTAGCGCTTCAGATTCAGTACAACAGACGGGTCTTCCAGGCATTGGCATTGGAACTGGATGTTGCCATGTAGTGGTGACGTCGAGAGGTTCTTTGCGGCGCATGTATACAGGACAACATCCTATCGTTTGAATTCAACGGAAGACCAACCTTCATGACCCTCATGCAACACAGATGTACTATGGCGAGCCGCCCAGCACCTCCACCACCCCCTCCACCAAATGGTTCGATGCTGACAATGTTGTTGGTCATGGTCTTGATGAGTTTCCTGATCATCAATCCAAATATTCGTAATTC
>DAKQ01000146.1:1169-4242 GCA_002496635.1 Euryarchaeota archaeon UBA82
TACTTACAGTACTCATCCTAGGAACATTCTCAATGACTATGAATACTGTTCTCCGAAATCTCTTCATGGACCCTATTGCACAAGCACATATTGCTCACCGACAGGGACAAGTTCGCCGAATGATGAACGATGGCAGAATGAGTCGTGATCCAATCCTAATGGAAAAAGCGAACACACTTCGTGAACAAATGATGCCTGAACAATTGAAAGTTCAGATGGGCGCAATGCGACCGATGATGTTTACCATGATTTTCATTATTGGTATTTTTGCATGGTTAACAACTGCTGTTGAATCATTCAGAGTTGATTATGTATCCCTTCCATGGACGCCTCGTTGGGATTTAATCGATGACAAATTTCTTTTCTTCCCTGCATGGATTTGCGCATATATTTGCATGAGTGCACCACTGGGACGAATCGTCGATCGACATATCAAAATGATTCGATACAGAAAACATCCAGTTGTACTCGCTAACGAAAAGTTGAGCGAACCATTGCTTCATCTTGTTGTATCCGAGGAAACTGAATCTAAGCAAGCCAAGAACCGACGAAGTAAATCTCGTAAGAACGGTCCAAAGAAGCAACAGAAGGCTGCGGTTAAGGCGGAGACAAAGCCAGTGAAAAAGAAATCCACATCCGTGCATGTCTGCCCTGAGTGCATGAGTGAAGATGTTGGAAAGAAAGGACCTCGTTCGCTCCGATGCAATGTTTGTTATCATGAATGGGTGTGACCAATGCTCAAAGTGACGATTTCTGGGCATCCAGGAAGCGGAACAAGTACGCTTGTATCTCTCTTATGTGAAGCAAAAGGATGGTCTTCACTTAATGGGGGAGAGTTGTTTCGACAAGAAGCAAAGCGACGTAATATGAGTCTCGCTGACTTTGGACAACTCTGCAAGGAGGATCTTGAAGTTGATCGGCAACTCGATTCCCTTCTGAAAGAACAAATGATACGAACAGATGAAGAAGCACCCTCAGTAGTTGAAAGCCGACTCTCGGGATGGTGGGCATACAAACTTGGTCTATCCACACCCCGTATTTGGTTGGAAGTCGATGATATTGAACGAGCAAAGCGAGTTCAAGCACGAGAAGGTGGTGACTTGGATTCGATTATCGATGCTAACAAACAACGATCAAAAGTTGATGAACAAAGATTTGATGAATTATATGGCCTGCTTCCACAACAAACAGAACCGTACACACATATCATCAATGCCTCTGACCTAAACGCTCAAGAAGTGCTGGCCTCGGTTCTTCACATACTGGAGGAATAAAATTGGGTTCTGCAACTATGATATTAGATGAAAATGCTTCAACTGATGAAGCTCTTGGAACCTATCCTGATCAAAAGACCATTGAGCAACGTCTCGAAGGTGGATTCTTTCTTCTCGACAAAGGAGCTGGACCGACATCTCACCAAGTTGCTGCATGGGTTCGAGACCTACTCGGATTAACCCGTTTGGGTCATGGAGGAACATTGGATCCATTCGCAACAGGGGTTCTTCCCCTGATGGCAGGAAAATCCATGCGATTAACAAAACAGATTCTTGAGCATGATAAGACCTACATTGCAATCTTTCAAATGAAAACTCCAGTTGATGAAGATCGAATGGATGAAGTCATTCAACAACTGACTGGGCGAATCTATAACGTTCCTCCAGAAATTTCTGCTGTTCGTGTTCAAGTCCGAACAAGAAAGATTCACGAGTTTACAGTTCTTGATCGTAATGAAAAATTCCTTATCACTCGAATTCGATGTGAAGCAGGAACCTATATTCGAACAATGGCCAAGGATATGGGACTCTTGTTAGACCAGCCAATTATACTGAAGGAACTCCGAAGAGAGGATTCTGGAAGTTTCGATCTAAAGGATTGCGTCCAACTCCACGATATTGCTGATGCAGTATGGTTGTGGAAGGAATGCAATGAACCAGAAGCACTCTCTAGGATGCTTCACCCAATTGAAAAGTTGATGACACATCTTCCAAGAATTGTTGTTAAGGACAGTGCAGTAGCAGCATTAGCACATGGTGCGCCATTACTTCGACCAGGATTAGTATCTATTCCGGAAGATCTTTCTGTTGGACAAAATGTTCTGGTAACAAGCATCAAAGGCGAAGCAGTCTGCTTCGTCAAAGTTAACTTCAACAGCAAGGATATCTCTACTATGGAAAAGGGCGAAATCGCTCGACCATCAGCAGTATTGATCGCAGATGATGTCTATCCACGACGCTGGTGATTCAAGCTTCGTAGTACTCTTCGTAGATGTATTCCTCTGTTTCTATTCGTATTTTTAATTCAGACATGTCCCCACACCCATTCCATCAGTCAAACTGAACGACCCCCACAGTCTTGGAATAATCGCCGCTTTGGCATCTCCGTTATGAAGATTCACGTATATTTTGGGATTATCCGACAAGCGGATATTGGTTTTAAAATAGTTCTAGAAGCTCTATTCGACTCTTCATTCTTGATATTCAGACCATTCAGAACCGTCTTCTTTTCTGTACCATTGAACTCCTTCATGAAGTAACCATTGGTATCCGTTTTCATCTGTTTGATCTTCCTTCGCATCTTTTGATGGTGATGAAGTATCTTGTTTACTTTCTTCTTCAACAAGCGGAGTGTGGTCTATATCCGTCATTGGCTCGTCGGAAACAATCATCAATTTTTCAGCGATCTCAAAATTATCATCAAGTTCTGCCCTTATTCGTTCAAGACGAATGCCTTGATGTGGGCCAAGCAGACGAAGCATCAAACTGTATTCCCAGCGTAATGCAACTTGTTCAAGTTCTTCCCTTGACTCTGCTTTCTCAAGTTCGGATTCATAACGACTACAGCGACTGTTACGAGTAACAAACCCAAAGAGAATCCAAGTAAATATTGGAATTCCACCAAACATACCGATTAAGTCCCATGCACCAAGTCCAATATTTCCGATTTGGATTTCGAAACTGTCGACAGGAGTGTCATTAGGGTCAAGTGGATCGGTTTTTGCACGTATCTCATCAGCGTCAGTCACCAAATCATTGTCGTCGTCCGCATCGGCATTATTGCCAATACCGTCTCCATC
>DAKQ01000064.1:0-7357 GCA_002496635.1 Euryarchaeota archaeon UBA82
CATTGTTACGGCAGTTTTTATCCTGCTGTTATGGATTGGTTATGTGACAGATTTGTTCTTGCACAAAGCGAGCACTGAATCGATTGTAAATTCGGAACTGGCCCCAGATATTCTTCTTGGTATGTTTCGATTAGGAGCAGCGTATCTCGCGTTTCACACCATCTATTTCTGGATGGTGAAAAGCTCACGGCCTGGGATTATGTACAGCATTAATTTTCATACTGGTAATGTCGATGAACATGAAGTGGAAGGGTTAGAGCGCCTAGTAACATTCAGTAGTTGGCAACTCATTCTCTTTGGTGCATTTTTCTTTCTGGCAGGTCTTGTTAGTTTGTTAGCGATCTTTGAAATTGGAATACCTTCATTCCTTAATCGAGTTATTCCAATATTGTACTTTATGGCGTTGAGTGCTTCGAGTTTGACTGCAATAGTTGTTCGATACGTCATTATTCCAGCTGATATAAAGAGCAATAATCCACTTTGGCATCTGTTTTTGAAACATGAACAAGTGATGCATAATTGGACGATAATACTACTTTCAGTTGAACTTGTTCTTGGATCGATTGAAGTGCTTCCAGAGGGGATCATTCTTGGCGGATTCCTCGGAGGGATTTACTTCTATTTCGCTTACATTTGGGCGCGTTACTTTGGCGAATATTTCGTATATGATTTCATCGATCCGAGACCTAAAACTGCACCATATGCTATCGTAGGTTTAGTCATCGCCTTTGGGCTATTTTTCATGACAATGTACGCATTGTATTTCGTTCTTGAATGGAATCAATGGGTAGGGATTCCCCTTGTTGCTCTCTTTGTTCAGCGTTCTGTTTTGTTCTACCCACCTACGGAGTAATCACTTCGGGCTCGTCATGTCTTCGGGGCGAACCCACTCATCGAATTGTTTGTTCGTGAGCAGACCAAGTTCGAGTGCACTTTCGCGTAATGTAATCCCTTTCTCATGAGCATTCTTCGCAATCTTAGCAGATTTATCATAGCCGATGTGATTGTTTAGAGCAGTAACCAACATCAGTGAACTATCAAGATGTTTCTGAATCATTTCTTCGTTGGCTTCTAATCCTTCTATACAACGCTCTCCAAATGAAACGCATGCGTCACTGAGCAGACGAATACTGTGCAAGAGATTGTGAATCATCATTGGTTTGAACACGTTGAGCTCAAAGTTTCCTTGACTTCCGCCCATAGTAATTGCAGTGTGGTTGCCCATAACTTGGCAGCAGACCATCGTCATCGCTTCAGATTGTGTTGGATTGACCTTACCTGGCATAATACTGCTTCCAGGTTCGTTTGCTGGTAGTGATAATTCCCCTAATCCGCACCGAGGGCCTGATCCAAGCCAACGTACATCATTGGCAATTTTCATCAAACTTACTGCAAGTGTATTCATCGCTCCACTGGCTGCAACGATTGCATCGTGAGCAGACAATTGGGCAAATTTATTTTCAGCACTTACGAACGGCAATTCGGTTCGTTCAGCGATACGTTGAGCGACTTGTTCAGCGAATTTTGGATGTGAATTGAGTCCAGTTCCAACAGCAGTTCCTCCAAGTGCAAGTTCAAACAAATCTTTCTGAGCGAATTCAATTCTTCGCAAATCAGCTTCTAGCATGTGCACATAACCACTGAACTCCTGTCCGAGCGTCAATGGAGTTGCATCCATAAGATGAGTGCGACCTATCTTTACGATGTCTTTGAAATCCTTCTGTTTTGTTCTCAATTTCTTCGTCAATCCTCGAACTGCTTTGAATAGACGGTGTTCAATCTCTTCTGCAGCAGCAATGTGCATTGCTGTTGGGAACGTATCATTGGAAGATTGCCCTTTGTTGACATGGTCATTTGGATGAACTGGGAATTTACTCCCAAGCACACCACCGGCCATTTCAATGGCTCTGTTAGCGATCACTTCGTTCGTGTTCATATTCGTTTGAGTACCAGAGCCTGTTTGCCAAATTCGTAAAGGGAAATGGGCATCATGGTCTCCATTCATGACTTCTTCAGCAGTATCGATGACCAATCCAGCGATTTCTCCATCCAGAACGCCAAGATCCCGATTTGTCCTCGCAGCAGCAGCCTTTAGAATTCCAAATGCGCGAATCAGGGGCTTGGGCATGATGTCTTCACCAATGTCAAAGTTCACCAAGGAACGAGCGGTTTGGCAACCATAGTATGTGTCACCAGGGACTTTCATTTCGCCCATCGTGTCCGTTTCAATACGGAATTCAACATTCGATACAGGAGCCTTCGGGCTTGGTGGGGTATAGGTCTGTGAATAGGTTCCCTTCACATCGAGTCGGTTTCGAATGGCTTGGACAATCCAAGCACTACGGCCCATATTCTTTCCACCGCCAGTCCAACGGTCGAGTTCCTGTGCAACATCTTCAGGTATACTGACGGATACGATTCGGCTTCCGCCAACATTGTGTTTTCCCATAGAGTTTAACAATTGCATGATGTTATTAAACCAATGCTAAGAGCATAGAAAGACAATAACTGAACTCATAAACCTCCAATCGATAGGCGATATATGGAAGAACAATCCGACACCATGCCAAACCTAACAACAAATTACGGGCTATTTCTCCTTTCCTGGGGACTTATTGTAACTTATATTTCTGAAGCTCAATCGTTTACTTCATTCTTACCCGCGGCACTCGGGCTCGCCCTTCTCGTCTCCGGCGAAATGGCCAAGGTACCCGAAGGGAACAGGAAATTATGGATGCATGTTGCAGTCACGTTTGGACTGATTGGAGCACTTGGCGGCACTCGTTTCTTCATGGTCATGGCTGATGGCCTTACCTATGCAAGTTCCTCGATGCTGATGATGTTCGTAACAGGATCAGCATATACAGCAATGTGTGTTCGCTCATTTATCGCTGCACGTAAAGCACGTGAAGCGGCTGAAGATTGATCAGAACTTACGTCGTACCTTTGCACTCGGTGCAGAAGTGTTGGTGACATCGAAGTCATCATCTTCTTGAACATCGATGGAGACATCGATTTGAACATCAGAAGCGACTGCTTTGGTGCTTCCTTGCTTTGATTCGAGTTTGTCAATGGTCTTCACCAACATAGCAAATTCCAACTCAAGATCTTCAAGAGAGTCGCTTAGTTGGTCGATTTTGTTTGCCAATCGCTTCGCAAGTTTACGAGCCTTTGCCAGCACACGTTCGGTTCCCATGACCATATGGTCGCGTCAATGAATTATGAATGCATCGAATCGCTGAAACAACGAGAATTTCATTCAACAACGGTGCATCGAACGATTTGTTGTGGAACCTTTGGACGGTCTCCAGGCAACTTTTGACATCCTTCGATTGTCTTGACAACATCCATTCCTTCAACGACTTGTCCAAAGACCGCGTGATTCCCATTGAGCCAAGGTGTAGCGACGGTTGTGAGGAAGAATTGGGATCCACCAGTGTTCTTCCCAGCGTTTGCCATTGAAAGAATTCCTGGCTTGTCATGCTTTAATGACAGGGCAGAGGCTTCGCATGGAATCTTCCATCCAGGTCCACCAGTACCTGCGCCTCGAGCCATAGGATCTTTTGAATTTGGACATCCGCCTTGAATCATGAAATCTTCAATGACTCGATGGAAATGAAGTCCATCATAGAATCCTTGGTTTACGAGTTTGACGAAATTTGCTACTGTATCGGGAGCACTTCCGTGAAAGAGTTCAATCATGATGTTTCCTGCTGAGGTTTCCATTTGCACTTGCATGGTTGAACCACAGGCCGATACTTCAAGAGCATTTGCTTCGTTTTTCAAGAAACCACATCTTCATGAATGAATTCCGATTGGGTTTGGTATGGGCGAAATTTTCGACATTGAGTTTGAAACAATAACTGGAGAAACCACTTCTATGAAGCAACTTGGCGGGAAGGAATTTTTGATCGTCAATGTAGCCAGCGCATGTGGTTTTACTCGACAATATGAAGGCATGCAAACGCTGTATGAAGCAAAGAAAGACAGTGGTTTAGTTGTCATCGGTTTCCCCTGCAATCAGTTCGGAGCACAAGAACCTGGGACGCATGAAGAAATCAAAACCTTCTGTGAATCAACGTTTGGTGTCACTTTCCCAATGATGGCTAAGATCGACGTGAATGGAGACAACCGTCATCCATTGTTTACAGAACTGTGCAAGGTAAAGGATGCAAATGGAATCGAAGATATCAAGTGGAATTTTAACAAATTCATCGTTCGTGAAGATGGTTCTGTTGAGCGATTCTCGCATAGAGATGAACCAGCAGATTTACCATTCTAATCCAGCCTTTTCCCGATGTTTCTCCCCGAGATTCAAAAGCGAACGGAGGCCAGAGCCTCCTATGGCCAAACAGTTACCATGTGTTCCAATGGGCTGTTCCGCCTGTTGTCGCGAAACAACAATGCCGCTTACAATCTCTGAGGCTAAGCGACTCTCGCGCCGTACTGGAATGGCTGTTGAATCGTTCACGTGGGAAAATAAAGGGATATTAACGTTGCTTAATGATGAAAAAACTCGAGCGTGCGTCTTCCTTTTGACCATTTCTTCTGAACCGAGCGCTGAAGGAATCTGTTCAGTTTATGAGGTACGCCCAGAAGGATGCCGAAAGTATCCCATTGTGCTGAATTCAAAAGATGATGCGATATTGGATGATGGATGCCCTCACAAATCGCAGTTCCCACAGCCCACTGAAGATGATGCAATCGCTTTACTCAATCTTGAGGAACGATTGATGATACGTAAATGACGACTCGTCCTAAACTGCCATGGACAAAAACATACCATGCATCCTCATATTTCCAATTGCAATCCAGCAAGAGCCGCTCAAGTTCAGACCATTGGAAGTGAATCAACTGAGGGCGTTCTTCGGCAGTAAGAGCCCTCTCCAAGCACAATTCTCTTGCTTCACTTGGTAAGATAAGGACGAGAGAACCATCTTTTACAACCTTTGAACAGCTGAGTAATGTTTGTTTGAGGAGTTCCTCATGATCAAGAGACCCTTGTGAATTCCTTCCATATGGAGGGTCGAGGACTACGCCAGAAAATGATTGAGGGCCATTGGTTGGAATTGACTCAGAAATAGCAGTTGCATCTCCTTGAAAGAACACATCTGTTGTTGTTCCAGACCATTCTAGATTCTTCTTAGCCCCTTCAATCATTTCTGCATCAAGATCGAGTGCAACAACATCCCTTCCACTCAAAACTGCTTCGATTGCAAACCCGCCTGTTCCCGTCATTGGGTCGAGCGTCGCTCCTTTTTGCAACGGTCCGCTAGCGAGATTGACAGCCAATCGGGCAAGTCTAGGCTCTAAACTCACAGGTTTGAAGAAAGGACGTTGGCTTGCTCGACGTTCAACACTCTCATCACCCTTTGGCCCCATACCTTGCAACCAACCAAACGTTACTGAGTTTGAATGTTGATCAAGAAGAATTCCAAATCGTTGTTTTGGATGTTCTAAGTCAATGTTTGCTCCCATTGAAGAGAGAAGTCCACCTATACGTCCAGCGAATGCTGAACGTGAAACACCTTCGATTCCTCGGCCGTGCTTCCATGCAACAACCGCACACGCCTCATCATTAGGGGGATTGAGTTCCAAATGGGATTTGATAATCGAACGTATGGATTCAACATCATTGAAAGGATGATTTTCTCCGTTGTTGAAAATTGCTTCAACACCTGATGAAATTGCTATGTTCGGTAAATCCTCTTCATTGAGTTGAAGTTGCATGAGTCGAGGTGAAGCAAATGGTTGGATATTTCTGCCTGGAAAGAGCGCCCGTACTTCCGCTTGAGCGAGAGCTGGATGCCAACCTCGTAAGGCCACGATATGCTCCCCCATACGTTGCGCTTACCGTGCTTGTTCTTCACGGCACCGCATACGAACTATGACATACCCTCGACGTTAACAGAATGATATGGGCTGTAATCTAAGAGACCTTACAACACCCGAAGAGATTAATCTCGCCGATCTTCGCGGTAAGCGAGTAGGAATTGATGCGTTTCTAACTGCGTTCCAATTTTTGACAACCATTCGTGACCGCTCTCCGACCGGAGACGGAGGCCCATTACGGGATTCGAAAGGACGCGTAGTTGCCCATTTGATGGGTCTTCTCAATCGAACAACATCCATGCTTTCGATGGGGATTCAACCGGTTTTCATCTTTGATGGACAATCTCCTGAATTGAAGGCAGACGAACTTGCAGCGCGTCGAAAACGGCGATTGGAAGCGGAAGCGATTCACAAGCAAGCCCTCGAAGATGGAGATTTTCAAACGGCTCAAAAAATGGCGCAACGAATTGTCCATTACAGTGCGGAGATGATTGATGATACCAAAAAAATGCTTGATTTACTCGGCGTTCGATGGGTCGATGCTGCTGCAGAAGGCGAAGGCCAAGCAGCTGTAATGGCTGTGAAAGGCCAACTCGATATCGTGGCAACTCAAGACTGGGATGCACTTCTTTACGGGAGTCCGATCCTTGTTCGCAATCTCATGAGTCACGGCAGTAAGCGACATGGCCGAACCGTGAAGGCGCAGCAAATCAATTTGCAAGAACTCCTTGCTACACATGATTTGACCCGAGAACAATTGGTCGATTTAGCCATAATGATCGGAACTGATTTCCATCCTGGCCTGAAAGGAATTGGTCCGAAGACTGGAATTAAACTGATTAAATCGTTGGGTACGATTGAAGCAATTTGTGAAGAAAAGGGTAAGGAAGTTCCTGAACGACTCGATGAGATTCGAGAGATTTTCCTTAACCATCCCTCAAGCGAGGTTGATTCCGAAGATCTCAAACCGGGGACAGTCGATGTCAAGGGATTAACTCAATTTTTACAAGAAGAGCGTGAGTTTAGTCAGCGAAGAATGGATGCTGCATTTGATGCATTACGGAAAGGAAACCTCATCAGAGATGGGGGTCAAACCTCCTTGTTTTCATTCTAATGATTCACGCAGGATCAAGACCTGGTAGGATCTCTAAATCTGTTAATTCGACTTGAACATCGAGGGTTGCTAATCCGCGAGCCAATCCTTCTGCTTGATGATTTGAACTAAATCGTTCGAGGATTCTCTTCCTTCCAGCCATTGACCATTGATCTCGATTTGCTTCATCACCAGCCTGTTGGATTGCTTCAACCCACTGTTGCATGGAATCATCATCGGTTGGCCAAGGGAGTCTTCGCCCATTCAATCCATCCGTAATCGTGTGGGTAAAGCCTGCTTCATCGACTACCAATGCAGGGGTATTGACCATCACCGCTTCCATTGGAGTGAGGCCAAATCCTTCGGTTCGAGCTACAGCGATGAGTGCATGTGCGTGACGGACAAGTGAAACGAGTTCCAACTCATTGATTC
>DAKQ01000064.1:7741-8711 GCA_002496635.1 Euryarchaeota archaeon UBA82
CCCACGTGAACGAGTGGCATTGAACTTGCTTGAGCAATAGAAAGGGCTTCGAAACTTCCTTTCATGAAACACGCTCGGCCGATTGTGATAAGGTAAGGCTTGGTTGGTTTGAGATCGAACGTTTCCCAGATGGCCTGTTCTTCTGTTGAAGGTTCAATGGGCCATGTATCGGGGTCGATAGCAGGCCAAAGAACACCAACGCCAGCAGGTCGCTTTTCTTCGTCTCGGAATTCGGTTTCACCAGCCACCCATGATTTCAATATCGGCCATCCATGGGCCGAAGCGAGCGTTCTTGCGCTGGTTGGCGTGTTTGCTGAAACGATTGTCTTGGGTCTATTCCACAAGAAGCGATGCCACTTTTTGTCCCAGCGTCGAAGATAGGTAAGTGCAATGTTCGTCATCCACATTGGCCGTTTGAATGAACCGTCCAAATTACGATGAAGTACATCGTCATCAATTCCTTTGTTTCGTTCATGAATATAGACGTAGAGAGGAAGTGCTTTCGGAATTATTTCGATAACTTCCAGCCCACCTACACCAATCATAATGTAAGCGGCATCGGCTTGTTCAAGTGTTTCCTTGAAAGATGGAAGGAGGCGCTTCCAAGCCTTTCGAGCAGACCGTCCTGAAGCCGCAGTCATTTCCTTGATTCCGCCCCCAGTCTCTTGCCACGGTTTTGAAGGAGTGATCAATTCAATGTCGAGTTCTTTGCATCGATGAACAAGGAGGTCTGGTGCATTGAGGGTCACCATGGTGATGTTCCAGCGCTTGGCATGTTCTGGCAAGGCGACGATAAGGTCTCGTTGAGCTCCTCCAAGCAGACTCATGTTGCAATGAAAGATAACCAATCGAGGCAGTGTCACTTCTTCACCCGCCGATAGATTTCAAGCAAATCTTCAGTAATCGTTGACCATAGATATGGCTTGGAAGCCTCCTTTCCATTGGCAGACCAATGTCGGATTTGATTTTC
>DAKQ01000064.1:9021-10076 GCA_002496635.1 Euryarchaeota archaeon UBA82
TTGATTTTCATCTGCCTTGAGAATGGTATCGATTGCTCCAAACAGGGCGTCGACATCTCCTGGAGGGATTGAAAGTCCTGCATCCGGCTCTGAGACCAAGCGCCCCAAGTCGTTGACATCAGCCATAACAGTAGGCGCCCCTGCATTCATTGCTTCCAGTAAAACCGTTGGAAGGCCTTCGAATCTCGAAGGGAGAAGAACAGCCTTCGCATTCTCGAATAACCATCGCTTTTCACTGTCTTCAACGCGTCCAAGTTTGTGGATTGAAGTAGGTTGTTTCGCATTTGCAATACGCTGGTCTAACCACTCATTGAGTTCACCAGATCCAGCAATCGCAAGGTGCGCGTTCGGTGGGTCAGATTCGCAATATTTGTCCCATGCATCCATGAGAACATCCAGACCTTTCTGCTCACTTAATCGTCCAACGAATACCATGATTGGATGTTGGTCAGCATCACTTGGAAGCAGAGTCGGGCGTGCAGCATCTTCAGCAACCGGTTCAAATCCATTCGGTAGGATGTCGATTGGATCGTTGACGCCTCTTTGCTTGAGATGATTTGCATAATAGGGGGTCAAAGCAATGCGTGCATCTGATGAATTGAGCGTACGACGTCCTTGTACAATCCATCGAAGTGCCTTGAATGATTTGCTGATGAAGCCCGTTTTGATGTAGTCATTATGGAAGGTTGTGACGACAGGAATCTTCAGTTTCTTCGCACGTTTTAGCGAACGCCGAATCAGAATAGGAAGAATATCATGAAGATGAACGACATCGAAATCCATGTTCAATTTCTTTACCGCAACTACAGGGTCGATTCCAGCAAGAACCATCTTCGGAGGTAAACGGATGACTTCAACGCCGTCTCGAATGAATTCTTTCTCATCATGTTCGGGTAAATCAGCACACCAAACGGTGGCTTTGTGGCCTCTTTTTACAAGCTGCCGAGCGATGTGCTCAACGTGCTGATTTCCCCCTCCAAGGTGAGGCCAATACCAGACGTGAACGAGTAGAACATTCAGAGAAGCATCTGCATCTGAAGGTTCCATGAAGCAAA